>NZ_JAVJUO010000014.1:0-29682 GCF_040220555.1 Coleofasciculus sp. C1-SOL-03 | reverse complement strand
CGTCATGTTGGTAAAGGGCGCACGTCATGTTGGTAAAGGGCGCACGTCATGTTGGTAAAGGGCGCACGTCATGTTGGTAAAGGGCGCACGTCATGTTGGTAAAGGGCGCACGTCATGTTGGTAAAGGGCGCACGTCGGTGCGCCCCTACGATTCCCCCAAATACGCCATATCGGTTGGTAAATACACGCGGGTGGGTTCCTGACTGAATTCGGCTTGGATTAATGCACAGGCTGGGGTAAAATACGCCGATTCTATCAGTCGTGTGGGTAACGCGGAGGCGATTAAATCAAAGCGTTGGGGTTTGTTGGCTAAATCCGCCCAGTTCAACAGTCCAGTGAGCGATCGCGTTTGCTGTACGATGGTTACGGATTGGGCTAGGGTGAGACTCATTTTGACTTTGGCGGTGAATTTCCCGAGTCGCAAATACTGGGTGGGGAACAGATTCAGTTGCTCATTTTTATAGGTATCCCGCAAATCGTTTACCCCCTGGCTTAAACTATCCCGACAAATTAAATACCCTGTCGCATTATCCGGGGAAATTGCCTTCCCCTGATTCTCGATAACCCTTCCCTGACGCCGGGGGCGAAAGAGTTTGGCATATCCCCAAGTCGGATAACCTGATGATTTTTCTCGCCCTAAACCAAAGGTTTCCCCCATCGTATTGAATTGGGTAATCCGATATCGGGTAACGGGTAAAACTGTGGCGGGTGTGAAATACAGTCCCGCTTGATTCACGGGGGATAATTGTTCCCGATACCGGGGTTTTTGCGACGAGTGGCGATACTCACAAACCGCTAATCCTAAGGCATACGTTAGGGCATAATTATGGATAAACCAGCCCGTCTCAAAGACTTTACCCCGTTCCGTTGTTGCGTAGAACAGATAATCCTCAAATTGGAGGCGATAACGATAAACTTCCATTTAACCCCGCCCTCCTGAGTAGGTTCTCGCCGCTGCATCTAAACGGGTGAAGAAGTCTTGACACTCACCGAGTTGATTGTAAATTGAATAGACTTGATTCAGTAACTCCTTAAGTTCCGCCCCGGACATGGCGACACTATGTCCCGGAATGTCTGCCAAAACCTCAGCAAAGACATCCAGAATCGCCCCTTCTGTTCCCTGGGACTTGATAAAATCAGACAGATTCAAGGAATCGGCAATCTGTCCTTGAGGCGCTAACTTATCATAGAGTCGCTGGGTTAAATCTAAATTCGATAACTTTTCCACCGTCCCGAAACTGATACCCAGAATATGATTGCGAATATACCCCTCCCGATTGGCTTCTGCACCATAGCGGGTTGTCTGGAGAATATTGCCTAAAACATAGACGAATTCATCCATTGTTACATCAACTAAGGTTTCCACACAAGGAAGAAATACCTGGGGAATTAACGTATCCCGTTCCGCAAACGCTGAACCCGCGACACCGCCTTGGGTTTTATCTTGAATCGCATTCAGTTTAATCTGTTTCTGGAGTTGAGGATACCCTCTTAAGGTAAAAGCAGAATCGGTGAGGAGGCGTGATTTTTGGGAACCTTCGCCTTGAACGGCGGCGAATCCATAGAGGACACAATCGGGACATTCGCCACACATTCCTTCCATTAAATAACAGGGTTTGGGTTGTTGAGAGTCTTCGCTATCCCCGACTAAGCCAAATTGCCGTAATAGGGCTTTGCCAGTACGTCGTTCGGGGGCGATTTGTTTGCGCTTAAACATAACTACGCGGTCAACGGTGGTTTTGGCATTTTCATCCCGATAACCAGCTTGTAATTGTTCGGTATCTAGGGCGTCACCTTCGGTGGTAAAGATGGCGTAGGATTTGGTTTCTCTGAGAACTAATATCTGGATGTATTTGTTTTGGCGGAAGTTGGGGATGGATGGATGAAAGTAGCGGGAATAGTTGTCTAAGTTGGTTATGGTCATGGGTAATTGTCCTCACGAATGAATAATTTTATGTTATGTCCGAGTGGTAGGGGCGCAAGGCTTGCGCCCTTGATTTTCATGGCTTGCGCCCTTGATTTCCATGGGTTGCGTCTTTTTATTTTGTTCAGTCGAAACCTGATTAAGGATTACCCCATTTTCCGGGCGACCCGGGTTGATTGAATGGTTTCTATTGTTCATTGAATTCAGCGGGTCGCCCCTACATCTGATTTAACATTCCGTTTTTGTTTCTGTTGATTCCATTGCGCCCACTTTGCCGAGATTTGCTCACTCACATAGAAAAAGACGCCATTCGCCAAATCATTTTCATAGCGACTCAAGCGGGAAAAACTGCGGTGACACCGTTGTTCAAATAAGTCCACGACAATGGTTTGGGCAAATTGACGCGCCCGTTGATTTTTGTCCTCATCTTTAAATACAAAGGGGAACGAAATCCCAGTATCTAGTCGTTCTAATCGTTTAATCAAGGTTCCCGCAATATGTCCAATCAGTTCTTCCGTTTCTAATTCCGGCTGACGCGAGACTTTTTTGAGTTCAGCAATCGCGGTTCGATAAATTGTTTCATAACGATTTGCCTTACCTTTGCCATCTTTTGGCGTTCGTGGTAAAAATAAGTCCAGGGATTGACTGGCAATGGTTTCAGCTAAGTTTTTTAGGCTCATTCTTTTTGGATTTCCCTCCACAGTTTCAAAGGACTCTAGTAAAAGATGACAGGCTTGTCGAAATACGTCAGGAACGGTGTGAGTTTCATGGCGATGATAATCAGCAAAAAATCGCGCCCCCGCCAGTTCATTTCGATTGACTTCGGTTAACCGTTGAGCAATGGTACTCTCCTCCTTACTTAGGCTTTCATTCACTACCCACAATGCACAAACTCGATGCCAAATTTCATCAATTGGAATCCCTCGTACTTTCAGTTGATTGGATAGGGTTGCAGGGATAGGTTGCTTACTTTTCAGGGAATCTGGAAAACCTCTCTCCAAACCTCTCTCCTGCAAAGAGAGAGGCTTTGAATTCTCTCCCTTATCGGTTAAAATTGACCGCAAGGCGGGGTGTTCACTCTCTAAGGCTAAGGCTTCGGTTACTTGATCTAAATAGGCGACGGGTAAGTAGGGTTTATCGGTTAAATACACCCGCATTCCTAATAAATCTTGTAACACTAAGGCGGTCAAAAGTCCCCGCATCCAAAGTTCGGTGGCTTTAATCGATTCTCCACTATACGCCGAGGCTTCTAGGGTAACTAGGAGAAAGTTGCTGGGGAGTTTGGCTGAATTATCGGTGTCATCCTCGGTATCCAAATCCAGATCATCGCTATCCTCATCATCAAAGATACCAAAACTAATAATCCGATCGCCTGCATTCCGTTTCCCTTTTTCTTCTATCCGTTGTGTCTGGCGAGTCGCTTCTTCTGTTAACACCTCTACTGTCGTGTCTAACCAGTCTTTCCCTTGTCCTGAATCGGTTAAATTGTGTTCAGTTAACCAGACTTTGGGAATACTTGGTGTTCCTTTACCATACTGCCGAATTTTAACTGTAGTTCCCCTCTGGAGAAGTTGCAGTCTATCTCGCAGTACGTCTAACAATTCTGGCGTTAATAAGGGATTGGGGAGAATGAAAAAATACAGTCGTTCTGACTTATTAGCATCCGCCCCTGGCGCATACCCTAATCCCGCTAATTTCCTAACTGTCCATTCTAAATAACACTGGGGACACCAGAGTCGAGAGGTGACATTCCGTTTGGGCGTTAAGCGATTGGAAAATTCTTTCAGAGAATCCTCTAAAATATCTTTTTTAATCGTCGCGGCTTTCATTCCTTTGGGAATCACTCGATTACACAGGCTACAAATCCCTTTCGGTGAACCTGTCTTTTTCTTGGCGGTGACGATGGGTAAGGGATCATCAATTAACTTGTCTGAGTCTATAGACCATGATAGAATTAAGGATTGGTGAATAAACTTAAATGTATCCTCCTGTAATGCCAATTCATCTTCGACATAATTTAACCGCTTGGTGGGACTATCCAAGGCAATAATCGGAGGGGATAATTGTTGGTGCAATGTATCCAGAATTGTCTCCACGGGTGTAACCCAGGCTGAATCCCCATTTAGGTTAAACTGTTCCAAGTAATGATATGCCATAATCTGGCTAAATTCCGGTGTTCCCGCCCGATTGAAACAGGAGGCATTTTCGGTTAAACTCTTTTGTAAACAGGGAGAAAGGTGTAACGGCTGACCCAGCCAGGGAATCACCTTTGCCCAACTCTCATCCGGGGATAAATAAACATCCCGCAATAGGTTCAAAACACCGCCCAAATAACGGTTCACCGCCGCCCATTTCTCCGCAAAATTCGGGTCGCGATCGCGCGTTGGTTCTATTTGAAAGAGTTGCTGAAAGTTCTCCTGATCCCCAAAGGCGTCTTTAAAGTAGGAATTAAACCGTTTTTGCAGGAGTTCTTGAAACCAACCGGGTTTATCTTTCCTCTGAGAATTGGCTTTCAGAAACTCTAGGAGCTGGGCGGCTGTCCAAAAGGTAAAGACATAGTTCTCAAATCGCTGGGTTTTGCGATTATACTCCGGTTGATTTCCCGGTTTTTCGCCTAACTGTTGCAAGGAATTATTAAAGGATTGAACAACAGACTGAATCAACTCATCTCGATTAAAGTCCTGAAGTTCACCTTCACTCAAATACAGGGTGCCATTGGCAAAAAATAAGAGTGGATAGAGATTATACTGAGTTTGTAAGGTTTGGGCGATCGCCTGATGGTAAAGATTTGTTGTCAAGCCGCGATAATCAGTGATTTTGTGGTAATAAAACTGGAGATGGTTTAACCGCCGCGCCAACTCCTTCAAGCGATTCTTTAAACTCCTCGTCCCTTCCTCCAAACTCTGAACTGATGCCATGGTATCCGCCAACCGGACTAATTCATAGAGTCGCTCATAATCAATTTCTCCCCGACAATGTTTCCTATCGCCATGAGTCGCATCACTCAAATGCACCATAGCTTCGCGATATTCATAGCCATTCAAATCATCGGCACCCAACCAATCGGTTAACCCCACCCGATTGGCAATTTCCAGCATTTGTGCGGGTTGAATCGAGGTATCAGCACGACTCACTTCCCGCGCTATCTGCTCATCTTTATGTAAGTCATGTAAACTAAATAACGCACAAACCCGGCGAAACTGGGAGGCGGTGACGGGTGATGAGAGGAGATGGCGCTGGTGTAGATAGGTGAGGAGTCTGGATAACGCACTCAACCCGACTAAGACATGGGTTAGCTGCGTGGTAATCAGATAAGGTTCCCCGGTGCGCTGATTGATGAATGGCGTACCATCGGGTTTAGTTCCCCCTTTGGCGAGGGTGCGATGGAATTGCAACCCGGTTCGCAGCTTCGGCACAATGGCGGGAACGAAGTCTTGGAGAATTGATGAGAAGTCTGTCATCGGTCAGAATTCGGCAGTAACAGTCTACTCCTTGATTAAATCAATGCGGCTGTAGTGTATTTGACAACAGGTATAGCGCTACGCGCCAGGGAATAGGCAATAGGCTTTCTTTGAAGACAAAAGCTTACCTGACAAGGGATTGACCTTCAGAAGAACTTTTAGCTTGTCGGGGCGGGTTTTACTGTTACCTGTGGCGACAAAACCCTTAATTTAATAAACCCGCCCGGCTCCCAACCATTAATGTTTATAATCCAGTTGGTGTAGGCTCTAGGTGAGTGGGTCGAGTTACGTGAATTCTCTTCGCCTAGGCTTGTTGAGGGCTAAAGCCCTTACTACGAACTACGAATTTTCACCAAAGAGAGCGTAAATCCAAGGTAAATCCTGGTAACACCTCTTCTCCAGAAAGAGTATCTGGAGCCTCTAAAATCTCAACATTTTGCTGGGGACGATAAATTTCTACTCGCCTTTGTTCCGGCGCAATTAACCAGCCCAAACGGACGCCATTTTCCCTATATTCCTTCATTTTATCCTGCGTCGATTTTAACGTATCGGAAGGAGACATTAATTCCACCACAAAATCCGGACAAATTGGCGGAAATTTGGTGCGTTCTTCTGGAGATAAAGCATCCCAGCGTTCCTGTATTACCCAAGCTAAATCCGGAGAACGATTAGCGCCATTGGCAAGTTTAAAGCAGGTAGAGGAGTCAAAGCCAACTCCTAATCGAGTTTGGCGATTCCATATCGCTAAATCAGCACCAAACTCAAAGTTTTTATTTCCGGTTTCTCCGCCAGTGGGGGGCATAATAATCAATTCTCCTTGAGCATTGCGTTCAAATTTCAGATCAGGATTAGCCCGACACAACTGATAAAATTGGTCATCGGTAAGCTGAATAATCGGGTTAAAATCTATAGTATAAGCCGTCATTTTAGTGTTACCTGTTAACTCAAATTAATTGGATTCCTCACCTGTCAGTAGGGGCACCATCCTTGCGCCCTCAGATAGTTAGTGTGCGCCCATGATGTCGGCGTGGCATTTTCCGGGTGTATCTTGGTGTTTGCGATCGCACATCAGTAATTCGGGTTCTAATGTCACCAAAGAGAACGTAAATCCAAGGTAAATCCTGGTAAAACCTCTTCTCCAGAAAGAGTATCTGGAGCCTCTAAAATTTCAACATCGTGCTGGGGACGATAAATTTCTACTCGCCTCTGTTCCGGCGCAATTAACCACCCCAAACGGGCGCCATTTTCCCTATATTCCTGCATTTTATCCTGCGTCGATTTTAACGTATCGGAAGGAGACATTAATTCCACCACAAAATCCGGACAAATTGGCGGAAATTTGGTGCGTTGTTCTGGAGACAAAGCATCCCAGCGTTCCTGTATCACCCAAGCTAAATCCGGAGAACGATTAGCGCCATTGGCAAGTTTAAAACAGGTTGAGGAGTCAAAGCCAACCCCTAATCGAGTTTGGCGATTCCATATCCCGAAATCAATGACAAGTTCAAAGTTTTTATTTCCGGTTTCTCCGCCAGTGGGGGGCATAATAATTAATTCTCCTTGGGCATTGCGTTCAAATTTCAGATCAGGATTAGCCCGACACAACTGATAAAATTGGTCGTCGGTAAGCTGAATAATCGGGTTAAAATCTATAGTATAAGCCGTCATTTTCGTTTTACCTGTTAACTCTACTTAATTGGATTCATCCCCTATTCTCGGTCATTCTCTGACACCGCCTACATTTAGACTGGGGCGAGTCGAGTTAGGTTAATTCTCATACCTCCACATTTAAGCAGCGACTCGCCCCTACAATTCTGATCATGCCAATTTCTCTGAATCATCGGTTTGGTCAAATTAATAATCGGTAGGGGCGACCCGCTTGCATTACTTAATAATACCCGTCTATTCAATTTACTCGGGTCGCCCTTACTCAGGTCGCCCATCCCACATTTGCCTATATTTTAAATGGGTTGGGTTGTAGCCGCCCAAGGAACCTCGATCGCACCTTAACCCTCAATACATCTAACGCCAAGATATCCCCTATTCGGATAACCCACCGAAGCGGACGTTGTTGTTTTCGGTCGTGATGTATCACACTAAAAGAAGAAAGTCAAGTTCACTGCTGTTTTACCCTGTCGTCCAGTTGCCACCAATCCCACGCGGGAGGAACCAGGAACAATGTTTCCCCATGATTGAAACCAAACAACCCGAAGACGTTGCCGACTATAACCAGAGTTCATTGAACGCCCTCGATCGCGCGATCGCCTTTTCTCAGGGTGAGTTCTCCCTTGTCCTAGTGCGCTGTAACTACAAGCGGTTGCAAAAGCGTATTTTACACCAACTGCACGAACGCGCTCAAGGTCGATATCAAATTCAGGAATTAGGTCTCCCCGAATCCGTCACCACCCTATATACCACGATTCAAAATTATGTGGACAGGAATCAGCAAGGCATCTCTGGAAATCAGGCGGTAGGAACTAGCTTTACCGATAACGTCACTAAACCCACTCTACTGGGTGAGGCGAAAACCCAAAAAGATAGAGAAGATTGTAGGGAGGTTTCACCGGAACGTCTCCCAGTGGAACCTCCCCAAGATGGGGGTGGGTTTAGTCACATCGGGGTAACAACTAACACTAATCGTGAACCCCGCCCCTACCTTTCTCAAATTAATTCTCCTCCCGCCTTAATTATCCTGGGACTCGAATCCGTGGAAGCCTTGGATGACTTGCTCTCCTCCACCAACCAAGTACGGGATGAATTTCGCAAACGCTTACCCTTCCCCCTCGTCTTATGGGTGAATGACGAAGTATTGCATAAACTCGTCCGTTCTGCCCCTGATTTTAGCAGTTGGGCGGCGACTCCAATTAAATTTGAAATTGCCACCGATGAACTCCTCAACTTACTGCAACACAAAGCCGACTCCCTATTCAAAACCGTACTAACCGGAACACCAGGACGATATGCACCATGGCGTATCTGTACCCACCATGCCAATCTCAATCTAGCCACAGGTTGCCGTTCTCGCGCCGAACTTGACTGCGCCCTCCATGACTTACAACAGCGTCAAGAAACGATTACTCCGGAACTAGAAGCCAGTCTGCAATTTGTTTTAGGTCAATATGATTATGCCAATGATCATATTGATGCAGCGGTTATCCGTTATCAAAAAAGCCTCTGGTATTGGCGCGTCACCAATAACTTAGAACGTCAAGGCGTTCTCCTATTTCATTTAGGCTTATGTTATTGCCGGAATGCTGACTTGCATCGGGCGCAACGACACCGCAACTGGGAAGAAGGGTGGCCCTATCTCCAGCAAGCGGTTGAGGCGTTTGAACGGGCGGAACGTCCAGATTTGGTGGCGCAGTTTATTACCCAACAGGCGGAAGTGTTGCAACATTTAGAAGGCTGGGACTCCCTGCAACACGTCGCCCAACAGTGCCTACACGTTCATCAACAGTACGGTTCCCCCGTGCAATTGGCGCAAGATTACGGCTTTTTAGCCGAAGTCGCCCTAGTTAAACAACGGTGGAATGATGCCAATCACTGGGCGCGGCAAGCCCTCTCGCTGTTAGAATCGGTCTCGGATCAACTCCCAGACTACCCAGGCTTACATCCCTATTTATTGACTCAACTCTATCAACTCATCGTTGTCAAATCCTATCATCAGTTGCGGCAATCGGCGGCAGCCACCCAGCATCTGAATCGGGCGAGTCAAGAGTTACCTGATGCCATTGCCAAAAGCGATTATCGTTATGAACCCCAGCGTTACTTATATCTGCTGGAAAGCTTACGGCGGCTTTACTTCGAGCAACACCGTTACTTAGAAGCCTTTCAAATCAAGCAGGAACAAGGGGCAGTTGAACAACTCTATGGATTTCGTGCCTTCATTGGTGCGGCTCGTCTCCAGCCTCGACGAGCCGTATCTAATCCTACCTTAACCCCGGTTGAACAGCAAGAAATTGTGGCACAAGAAATCGCTGCATCCGGGCGTCAACAGGATGTGCAGCGTTTAATTGAACGGTTAAGTCGGGCGGATTGCCAATTGACGGTGATTCATGGTCCCTCTGGCGTCGGCAAGAGTTCCATCGTTTCCGCTGGCTTAGTCCCTGCCCTCAAGCATAGAGCATTAGGCGATCGCTTAGTGTTACCTGTGGTACTGCAAGTGTACACCGATTGGATTAAGGAACTGAATAAAGGCGTCAGAACCGCCCTATCTGGGTTAACCCCGCCTAAATCTGAGGCTTATACCCCCTCAGAATCCCTAGGTGACGAGAGTTCCGATGCAGCCATTCTCAACCAACTGCTGGCACTGTTACGCGATAACGCCGATCGCAATATCTTAACCGTGTTAATCTTTGACCAGTTTGAGGAATTTTTCCTGGGACATGCTTCTGCCCAGCAAACGCGCTTATTTCATCAGTTTTTCCAGACTTGTTTAGATCTCTCCTTTGTCAAAGTTATTATTTCCATTCGCGAAGACTTTCTACACTACTTATTAGACTTCGAGAAACTGAATCTAGAGGCAATTGACAATAACATCTTAGATCGCAAACATCGCTACCCGTTAGGCAACTTTTCCCGTCCCGATGCCCGGGCGGTAATCCAAAGCCTCACCGAACGCGCCCATTTTTACCTAGAACCCGCCTTAATTGATGCCTTAGTTCAAGATTTAGGTCGAGAACTGGGAGAAGTGCGTCCGATTGAATTGCAAGTGGTGGGGGCGCAGTTACAAGCAGAAAATATCACCACCCTGGCGCAATATCGACAACGGGGTCCCGTGGAAAAGCTGGCGGAACGTTTCCTGGAAAAAGCCCTAAAAGACTGTGGCGCAGAAAACGAACAGGCGGCTTGGCTGGTGTTGCAACTTCTCACCGATGAAAATAATAATCGCCCCTTAAAAACCCGTGCCGAATTAGTCATTGAATCGGATATTGACGCCCAGCCTCTGGATTTAATCTTAGAAATATTAGAGAAATCCGGCTTAGTCTTCCTATTACCCGAAATTCCCACCCATCGCTATCAACTGGTTCACGATTACCTGGTAGAATTTATCCGCCAGAATGAACAAAATAGTTTGCGAAAAGAACTCGAAGCACTGCGGCAAAAAGATAAAGAAAGTCAAACTAAAATCCAACAACTAATTCGGGAAAAAAGCCTGCGGTCTAAATTATCAGCGGCGACCAAAAAACATGCCGCTGCGGTGGAAAAACAACACCAGGCTGAGGGGAAATTGAATCAAATCCTACGACGCCGTTTGCAAGAAGCCCGGATTGCGGGTGTGACGTTAGCTACCCTGGCGGTGATTGCCGTAGGACTGGTATTTCGGGCAGTATTTAGTGAAACCAACGCCCGATTAATTGCCCTGAATGCTTCAGCTGAAGCCTTGGTTGCGTCCAACCGTAAATTTGACGCTTTACTGAAAAGTTTATCCGCTGCCAAAGAATTAAAACAAGCCCTAGGCGTGACCCAAGAAACCCGGATGCGGGTGATTTCTACATTGCAACAGGTGGTGTATGGCGTGAAAGAACGCAACCGTTTAACCAGACATAATGATTGGGTGAGTAGCGTTAGCTTTAGTCCCGATGGGAAATTAATTGCATCGGCGTCTAGGGATAAAACGATTCAACTGTGGAGTCAGCAGGGGGAATGGTTGAATGAAGTAGGGAGACATAATCAGGGGGTGTATGCGGTTCGCTTCAGTCCCCAGGGTGAGATATTAGCTTCTGCGAGTGAGGATAATACGATTAAACTTTGGAGTCGAGAGGGTCGATTATTAAGAACCTTAATTGGACATCGCGATCGCGTCCATAGTATTAGCTTTAGTCCCGATGGTCAACGGCTGGTCTCGGCGAGTGAGGATAATACGGTTAAACTCTGGCGTATTGACGACGGGACACTGTTGAAAACCCTATCAGGTCATAATCATTGGGTGTTAGATGTGAGTTTCTCTACCAATGGTCAGTTGATTGCTTCCGCTAGTCGTGATCAAACGATTAAACTGTGGCAATCGGATGGTACATTACTCAAAACCTTAACCGCCCATAATCAACCTGTACTCGACATCAGTTTTAGTCCCGATGGGCAATATCTCGTCTCTGCTAGTGCAGATAAAACCGTCAAACTGTGGCGAACTGATGGCAGATTACTCAACACCCTATCCGGACATCAAGATGCTGTAATTGCCGTTACTTATAGTCCAGATGGTCAGATGATTGCCTCTGGAAGTGACGACAACACAATTAAACTCTGGCGTCCCGATGGTACATTAATTGACACATTACAGGGACATGGTAAGGCAATTCTGGGATTAGGATTTAGTCCCAATGGCAAAATCTTAGCCTCTGCTAGTGCCGATAATACCATCAAACTCTGGCAAGTTGAGGGGGGAATGTTGCAACCGATTCCTGGACATAGCCAACCCATCAGCAGTGTCAGTTTTTCCGCCAATGGTCAGAGAATTGCTACCGCTGGCTGGGATAATACGGTGAAACTGTGGACTCGTCAGGGTAAATTACTGAAAACCATTGCCGCACATCAAAAGTCCGTCAATAGTGTTAGTTTTTCCGACAACGGTGAGACCCTAGCCACAGGGAGTGACGATAAGACAATTAAACTCTGGAGTCAAGATGGAATCTGGCAGAAAACCCTGTCCGGACATCAGGATGGCGTCACCAGTGTTAATTTTAGTCCCGATGGTCAGCGACTCGTATCTAGTAGCGCGGATCAAACAGTCAAACTCTGGCAAATTGATGGCAAATTGGAGAAAACCTTAAGCGGTCATCAGGGAACGGTTTGGGGCGTAAGTTTTAGTCCCGATGGGTCTTTAATGGCTTCAGCGTCTGACGATAAAACGGTGAAACTTTGGAGTCGTAACGGCAGGTTTATCAAAACATTGAGGGGGCATACAGATTCCGTGAATTGGGTAACCTTTAGTCCCGATGGCGAGTTTATTGCCTCAGCCAGCAATGATGGAACGGTGAATCTCTGGAGTCGAGAGGGAAAATTAGTGCGTCCCTTGAAGGGACATAATGGTTCAGTTAATTGGGTAAGCTTTAGTCCCGATGGCAACTTCATTGCTTCAGGAAGTGATGACAAAACCGTTAATCTTTGGAGTCGGCAAACCGGTCATTTAATTAATTCCTTTGTCGGTCATCAGGATGCTGTGTTTGGCGTGAGTTTCAGTCCTGATGGTGAACTTTTGGCATCAGCCTCTCAAGACACGACAGTGATTCTGTGGAATTTGGATTTAGGAGATTTAGTCGAACGTAGTTGTTATTGGTTAGAGGATTATTTACACCATAATCTCGAATCCCCAACGATTAATGATGCCAATCCCCAGGATTTTCGGGCATTATGTGAGGGGAGATAGGGAATTTCATTTTCGATGATAGCTATCTAGGGAACAATTAAAATCCATGTTTAGTTGGATAATATTATAGGTTGTTTTCAAAAATGAGGGCATTTTTACTCCCATTAGTGGCGTGGCACACCTTATTTGGTGGATTAGAATTGTAGGGGCGCACCGACGTGCGCCCATTTTAACGGTAAAATCTATTCCACAATTTTAGCTGTGTCAGTCCATTAGTTCCTTTTTAACTTACCTCTTACACCAGATCAATGGTGCGTTACGCTTCGCTAACGCACCCTACGATTTTGCTAGCCGATTCCCGAACTATTCAAGATGTCGGGGAACTAATTCCTGATTATCCCCCGATTGGATGAGACAACTAGGTGAAGTCAATGCCCTAGAAATTGTCATACCTTAAAAATTGAGATGGATTGCTGTTGTCACAGATTTAGACTCAACTTGAGTACCTGTATGACTATTATCCCTTTTTATCCATATCAAAGCTTTTTTAGGGATTGCCATTTATGTCAAACAAGGACGTTAAATCATGATCTTAAATTCTACTAAACTCAAAACTCTAGAACAGCAAACAACCGATAGTCTTTGGCGTGCGCTCAAATTGTTCTGGATGTTTAGTTGCTTTTATGCTAAATACCAATCCCTTCACCCCTATAAGCGGTATGCGTTTATCACTCAAAAGAGAGGAATAGAATCATGATTATATTAGATGAAACTATCACGGTTCATGCCCAACCGGAAGACTTAATGGATTTTTTTGCCCATTTAGACAAAAATTATCCAGCCATGTCTAAGGATCACATTCAGGTAACGTGCCTACGGGGTCATCCGCTGCAAGAAGGATCGATTTTTAAGAATGAAGAATATTTTCAGGGAAAGCCTGTTCAAGCCAAGTATCTCGTCAACCAGGTCATTCCCAATAAACGGATTGAGTATAAAGCCCTATTTCCCCAGTCCCTGATTGGCGGTAGGTTAGTCAATGAAATCGAACCGACTAACGATGGCTTTGTCTGGACAGAAATTATCTATTTAGGGTTCAATACTCCACTTTTGGGTAAACTAATCGATGGGCTAATTCGGTTTTTATTCGTTTTACTTAATGGTAGTCTCTCTGACTTGAAAGCCCATCAAATTGAGGGGATGAAGACGGTTAAGCATATTTTAGAGGAAAAAGTGCAACGTCGAGAACAAAGCCCTGTAGCCGTCGATGCCCGATAAAAGTTTAGGATTGGATCTCTGATGTAGTAAAATGTAGCCTGTAGAGATGTTGCTGGCAATGTTTCTACCATCTTTAATTTCCCCAATCAGTTCCCAACTATGTCTAATCCCTTTTTACTCAGCCGCGTCCTTTTACAGTTTAATTCGTCAGATGAAGACCTGATTAACGAACTCTCAGCCGCCACATTCACACCGGATGGCAGTTTATGGCTGGGTGCTGATGAAGGGATCAATGTGGAACGCCTCTCGCTGATCGAACCTTGTGTTTTTGGCAATCACCAATCCTATTGTCTCGCCGATTTTATTGAATTGTTTAATCAAGAGGATGAAATCGATATTGAAGGAATTGATTATGCCGATAATTATCTTTGGATCACGGGTTCCCACAGCACGAAACGTGGCAAACCTAAGGGAAAAAACATAGAAAAAGACCTCCAACGCCTTGCTAAAATTAAAACCGATGAGAATCGATATTTACTCACTCGTATTCCCATCGTCAATGGCGAATTATTAAAGGTGTCTTCTCTCCCAGATAATCCGGAAGAAAAATTGACCGCCGCCTGCTTACAAAAGACAGACGCGAGTAATAGTCTCATCGATGCCTTAATCGAGGATATTCACTTAGGTCCCTTTGTCACCCATCCCTTACCCAGTAAGGATAATGGCTTAGATATCGAAGGATTAGCAGTGCGAGGCGATCGCGTGTTTTTGGGCTGTCGGGGTCCGGTTCTCCGGGGTTGGGCAGTTATCCTCGAAATTAAAGTGGCTGAATCTGCACCCGGTATCTTAACCCTACAGGACATTGGGGACAACGGGAAACGTTATCTCAAGCACTTCATCAATCTCAATGGGTTAGGAGTACGGGAACTCTGTTGGCGAGGAGAGGATTTGCTGATTCTGGCTGGACCAACAATGGACTTAGAAGGTGCGATCCGAGTATTCCGCCTCACGTCTATTTTAGACCGTTCCGCCGATAGTATCACCGCGCCAGCCTCCGGAGAATTAGAATGTCTATTTGACTTACCCTTTATTCCCGGATGCGATCGCGCCGAAGGTTTAGCCTTGTTTCCCTGCTTAGGAGAATCGGATGCGCTGTTAATGGTTTACGATTCCCCTAATCCCATTCGCCAAATTGAACCAAGTGCGATTTACGGAGACGTTTTTAGTGGAAAAATTTTCAGTTAATCGGGCTAAATACGTTAAGATACTCGCTAATTCAAGATAGTTTAGGTCAAGACTAGTTATAGAATTAGGAGCTTCTGGCAATCAAGCAATTTGATGCCATAGGGTTTCCTGAACTTGGCTCTTCTCTTCTCGGACTTTTAGATAACTACAGGGAATACTATCGATTAACGTCATTGCGGTTTTCCCATTGCGATGAAGTTCGAGTTGAGCTTGGGGAGGGGCTTCAAAGAATAAACGTTCCTGGGGAAATATAATTCGTTCAAATTTCCAATTTGGAATATTAGCAATCCGAGCCATTACGGTTTTCCCCGTTCCATTGATATAGTAACACAGCATGAGATTACTACTGTCATTGAACCGAGAGTAGAAGAGTTGAGTCATTATCAATAACCCCAGTAATGTTATTAGTTGTTAGTTGGTCGCAATTCTTATTCAGAAGTAGGATGCAGCTACATTATGTTCCTTATAGCCTTCTGCCATCTGCCTTCGGACTTCTGCCTTCTTGTACTAGGCGAAAAAGCAGATACCATAAACATTACAGTATTCTGCCTCCTGCCTTCTGCCTTCTTGCTTACCTTATGAAAAGGCTGGCGCAAAAAGATGGGTATAGTTCCAAGGCAAGGTATAGAATTGGGTGTTGGGCAGGGACGCGGGAGGATGCCAGTCCGATTGACTGTGTAGAATGTACTCTATTCCCCAATGAGCATAGGTTTCCACCCGCAAACGCAGTTCTAAAGAATGGTAAGGGATTTTTGTTGGTACAAAACCGTTTGCCGTTTCCTTGACCTGAGTATAAACTTCTGGAATTGCCGCCATCACATAGTCAACCAGTCGTTGACGTACATCAGGCTGGGCAAATAGTTCGTTGTAGGGTTCATCACCATAAACTGCCAACGCATTGTCAATTTCTTCATTCACCAATTGCAGTCCCAAGTCTACAACCGCTTTAGACAGTGATTTAGACATTGTTCATTTCCTCAACTTGATGGCTTACCTGCTGAGATCAGAATGGAGCTGTCGTCCACGGAAACACTGAAATTCAAGGACATCGAGTCAAAAAGGGAAATCTCCCTGTGGGTCATAGCTCAATGACCACTACTGACTCTACAGGTTAAACGTAAAAAATTTGGGGAATGACACTCAAGGTAACTTAGTGCTTTCTTAAAGAAAAGATTAAGAAAAGGGTTTCAACCGATAACCAACGCTATGAACCGTCTCAATCAAATCATCGGGCGCTCCCACCGCTTTGAGTTTGTGACGTAGGCTCTTAATGTGGGCTTTAACGGTATCTTCAAAAGGGGTAGCTTCGGCGGACCACAAATGTTCAATGATAAACTCACGGTTGATGATCCGCTGACTATTTCGCAAAAATAACTCTAGGCAGGAATACTCCTTCGGGGTTAAATGGACAGGCTGTTGATTATAGGTTACTTCGTGACGACTTGGATCAAGCTGTAATCGCTCCCACTCTAGCACTGGCGGTACTGAACAACCTCCCCGCCGCAACAGCGCTCGAATGCGAGCTAAGAGTTCTGGCAAATCAACGGGTTTGACTACGTAGTCATCAGCACCTGCATCTAAACTGTTCACCTTATCCGTGCTGGTGTCAAGGGCTGTGATCATTAGAATTGAGCCGTGATAGCCGTTAGAACGCAGACGCCGACACAAACTGACACCATCTAACTTAGGGAGCATGACATCTAGCAAAATTAAGTCATAATAGAGGCTTATAACTTTTCTCCAGCCTGCTTCCCCATCATTGACAACATCAACATCATAATTTTGATCGACAAGTGCCTCTGTGAGTGCTTCCGCGAGCGCAATATCGTCTTCTACCAGCAAAATTTTCATCGCCAATTGATTGAATAAATCGGTAAGCCAACTCAAGTAGATATAGCAGATGCGCTATAGCTTAATTCCCACTTTACCAGCCTTAACATTAGTTCTACTCATCCTTTAGAGCATCGAGCCAGTGATCATAAGTAGTCGGACAAAAGAAAACGGTACTGTATTAAGTTTTGTACATCACCCTCAAATCCCTACTGTTCCCTGTTCCCTGTTCCCTAATCTCAACCGTTAACTTTAATTGTGTCCACCCACTTAGTTAAGTAAATCGGACGAATGACGTAACTTGCTTATTGTCGGGAGCAAGCAAGTATGACAAATGATCAATAATCAATGACAAGTAACAAATGACACATTCTATTCAACCCAAAAATCTGCTTGCTGGTTTGGGTTTAGCATTACTAATGCTCAGTAGTCCGATCGCGGTTTATGTGTGGCAGTTAATGGGATTCGCGCCCCAGGCTGATCTGGCGCATCCTCTGTTGTTAATCACCATCACTAACGGTTTCAGCATACTGCTACTCATTGGCATTTACTATCGCTTCTGGGTGCGACTGAGCCAATTGGAACAAGGCGAAGGAAACAGCCAATTCTTGTCTCCAGAGAGTCGTGATACGTCCTGGCGGACACGCTATCGCGATCGCCAACAAGCTGAATTGCAAGAACAGAATTTTGTTTCCGTCATTCTCGATACCGCTAACGCCTTAATTATCGTTCTCGATCAACAGGGACGAATTATTCGATTTAATCACACCTGTGAACGACTAACTGGCTATTCCTTTGAGGAGGTCAAGGGAAAGTATATTTGGGATTTGTTTTTAATTCCCGAAGACATTGAATCGGTAAAAACCATTATTAGAGAACTCCAAGCCTGTCACTTTCCCAACGAGCATGAAAATTACTGGCTCGCACGAGATGGCACTCGGCGTCTAATTTCCTGGTATAATACAGTCCTGCTTGATGACAACGGTGCAGTCAAGTATCTGATTGGGATTGGCATTGATATCACCGAACGCCAGCAAGCCGAACAAATGCGTCGCCAACTCGAACGCCAGCAAGAACTGAGTCAACTCCAGCTACGCTTTTTTTCATTAGTGTCCCATGAATTTCGTACTCCCTTGAGTACGATTTTAGCCTCCGTTCAACTCCTACAACTTTGCCCGAATAAATTTTCTCCTGATAAAAAACTCAGAAATCTGCAACGGATTGAAAGCGCGGCTCAACGTCTGCGGCAAATGTTAGATAATATTCTCATTATCAATCGAGCTGAAACGGGACAATTAGATTCCCAGCCAACGCCGATCAATCCAGAACAGTTTTGTCAAGGGCTTTTAGCGGAGATTCCCCATAACTCGGACAAGCATTATGCTCTAAATTTTGTTCAGCAGACAGACTGTAAAAACGCCTATTTAGATGACAAGTTGTTGCGTTCTATCTTGAGTAATTTGCTGACCAATGCGATCAAATATTCTCTGTCCGGTGGTACGATTGATTTACAATTAACTTGTACACCAACTGAGGTGATTTTTCAAGTCCGCGATCAGGGAATTGGCATTCCGGCTGCTGATATTCCCCATATATTTGAACCCTTCCACCGGGGAAAAAATATTGATAGTATTCCGGGTTCAGGATTAGGGCTGACCGTTGCTAAAACTTGTGTTAACCTACATGGTGGTAATATTAGCGTGACCAGTGAACTGGGAGTTGGCACGACGTTTACGGTAACAATTCCTGGCTAATTCATGAGTCAATTGTCGGGGCGGGTTTAGACACTGTAGGGGCGGGTTTAGACACTCAAGTAAGCTAGTCACCAATAACGGTTCAACAAAACCCGCCCTTATTCATAAGTCAATAAATAGGAAATTGGATATAAATTGAGTGTGTGAGTGATGAGCAAAAAGAAGATAAAAAAACATTTGGCTATTACCAACGCCGCTAAAATAAGGCTGATCATCTTATTCTTGCTATTGGTCAGTTTAGGAATTTGGACAGGATTGACGTTTTCGGAACCGACGACTCCCCAACAGGCAGCCGCTCAAGTTAAGCTACTAGAAGCGATTTACACTAAAGGGAATTATATCGAAGCTGGGATTTGGAGCGCGATCGCTCTCGGATTTGGCGTCCGAATCATTCGCCGTTCGGGAACAGAACGATATCAAGCACTTATGGCGTTTCTCACCTTCTTTTTGTTTGGACTATCGGATATCGTCGAAGTACAGACAGGAGCCTGGTGGCGTCCTTGGTGGTTATTTGTGTGGAAAAGCCTCTGTGTGTTTTCCATGGTAGCGTTGCTAATTAATTATCTGCGATCGCGCTCTGATTCACGGTGATGTTGAGTGGATGTGCAGGGGGTTCGGGGAGATGGGGAAGCAGAGGGAGCTGGGGAAGCTGGGGAAGATGAGGGAAATGAGGGCGGGTTTATTAACATCAGGGTAACAACGAAAGATAGTAGTGAAAGTTAGCCCCTAAACATCGGTCAGGGCGGGTTTTGAACAAATATTAGTGATCAATAGCGAAAAGAAAATCCCTAAACCCGCCCCGACACAAAACCAGACCCCTTGAGCCAAGCGAAGGTTAAAACCAGGTTCCTGACGAACGAAGTGAAGGATCAAAACTTCACCAATTCCCCGCACACGATAAAATAGCAAGTGTAACCAATAATTTGGGGCGTGCTATGAATCAGCCAGTGCCAGGGAATCCCAAAGCCAACTCTGATTCTGATCAATCGATAACCACGGGTGATCCAGGTTTACGATCCTTTGCTGACCGTCTTGCTAAGAATTTGGCGAGGGATACGCTAATTCAAGGAACGACTGACTATCTGCGAAACGTGTTAGCCGTCGATCGCGTGGTTCTCTATTATTTCTATTACGAGTGGAAAGGTCAAGTCACCTTCGAGTCATTGAGTTCTCCCAACTACTCCATCTTCGGCTCGACGGGGGGCGATGAATGCTTTAATGACGAGTATGCCGAGTTATATTATGCAGGACGAGTAAGAGCGATCGCAGATATTCAAGCCGAACCCATCGATCCCTGTCACCGCGACTTTTTAGGTAGCCTGAAAGTACGTGCCAATTTAGTCGTACCGATCCTTACACCGCGACGGTTGTGGGGATTACTCGCGGCTCATCATTGTCAAGATACCCATCCTTGGTCACCGTCTGACATTGAAGCGATGAAAAAATCCGCCCAAACCCTAGCCACAGTTCCAGCAATTCGAGATAGCTAGTACAAGAAGGCAGAAGTCCGAAGGCAGATGGCAGAAGGCGATAAGGAACATAATGTAGCTGCTTTTAAGCAGCTTGTTAACTGGTTAGTATTTGAAGCCGCGCTGCACTAGATATAGCACTACGCACTCTAGTTAGGACATAAAAGAAAAGATCAAATCGCTCAATCCCTTGTCAGGTAAGCGTTTTTCTTCACTATTGCCCATTGCCCATTGCCCAGCGCGTAGCGCTATATCGATGAAAGTCAAAGTCCTGGTTCTAGCGCTAACAACTTTTACCGCAGTCATCGGTACAGCAGATTGGGCGGCAGATTTTCCCCTGAGTCGCTCCCTGTTGTCACAGTGGCAATGGGGCGGTTCGGGGCAGTCACAACCCCTGCTCAAAGACCGTATTTTAGATGAAGGGGAAACAGAAGCCGCATTTCGGGCGCGGAGTTTGGCAATTCGGGAAAAGGTGGCGGCGGCGGATTTAGAGGAACTAGATACCTGGTGGCGTACTCGCACGATTAGTGATCCCCATAAATACTTACTTCCAGTTATTCTTGCCCGTCTCAGCTTAGGGGAACAATATGATCGCCAGCAAATCTGGGATATACTCTTGGGTTTAGATGAAGGCAAACCGGATCTTTATCACTTTCGCAGCCCCTACGATGTTCGCATCTTCTTCTTGTTTCGAGATACCATGCCCAAAGCGGTACAAGCCTCTTACCGTAGTATGGTGGATGCGCCGCGTGTGCGCGAGTGGCTGGAACAAGGTACAGAAAATCATCAGTTCATGCAGCGTATTTCCGGTTTAGCGCTGATGGATGGAAGTGGTTTCCCGACGCCTCTCCCGGCGACGGCGGCGACAAATGAGGCTTGGTTAAGGGCAGAATTAAATAAGTTTCTGACGATTGGACAGGGAGAGTTTCATTCTTCAACCTATTATGGGTATGCGATCGCAGGTTTGCTGAATCTCTATGATTTTGCTGATACTCCCGAATTGCGCCAGTTAGCGAAAGCCGCCTTAGATTGGTACGCCGTCAATATGGCGGTGCGCTTCAGTTGGGGAACCGCAGGCGGTGCGGAAAGTCGCGGGTTTGATCGCGGGACGTGGGATGATAGTGGTTTGAGTGGCGTGGCTTGGGTATGGTGGGGGGATAGTTTGACACCTGTCGAGCGTATGGATCGCGGTGTTACTAGGGTAGCATTACCTGCCGCGTTAAGTGATTATCGTCCGCCACCCCAATTGAAAGCCATTGCCCTTAAGCAAATTGAATTACCCTTTCAACTGAAAGCTAGTCACCCTGGTTACTATAGTTATCACCAAGATAACCGATTTTGGGAAACCTTTTATGTGACTCAAGATTATAGTTTGGGTACATTAATTGACCGAAGTCGTTCCTATCAAGTCAAAGGCACCATTAATGCCCAAAATGCCACCTATAAATTAGTCATCCGCGATCCCAAAGGGCAAAATAATGCTGTTGTTAGTTTAGGTGGAACCTATCATTCAGACATGGCGACAGGGCGTTCTCCAGGCGATCAATACGTCCAAGAAAAGGGCGCGGTGATTTATCAGTTACGCTTAAATTCACGAGATAAAGCCGCCGATGTACCGGGGCGTTCTCACCTAGTTTTACCGACTCGATATGGGAAACCCCAGCGCTATGGAGATTGGTACATTTGGCGCATTGAAAATACCTTCCTTTGCGCCCGTCCTTGGGGTGAACAGATAGACTGGCAAAATCAGGTATCGGATAAATATTCGGATTATCAGGTGTTAGCGGCAATCGGCAGGAATACGGCTTGGATTACTGATGTAGCTAGTGTTGACGATTATCCCACAGTAGAAGCATTACAGCAAGCCCTGGATCGAACCGAGATTCGCGAACGTTCCTGGGAGACAATGGGTCAGATTACCTATACCAGTTTAGCAGGCGATCGCTTACAGATGACCTATCAACCCAATCGAGGCGCAGGTTTAGCTCAAATTAATGGGAAAGATCGCGTTCTTGACGATTGGGCGGTGTTAGATAGTCCTTATGTTCAGCAAGCATTAAATAGTGGTCTTTTAGAGGTTTTTTCTCCCCCAGGAAACTGGCGTCTGCGAGGCACATTGACAGGTCCAGAATGGGAATAGGTAATAAGTAATAATTAGGCACTGCTGAATAAGTTTTGTGGTGGGGAGAGGGAATAGGCAATAGACAATAGGCAACAGGCAATAGGCAATAGTTTCAACCCCCTGTTGATGTAAGATGAGGGTTTAGCCACAATCGTCGGGGCGGATTTAGGCACAATTGTAGGGGCGGGTTTAGGAACTCAATTAACTTGTCACCGATAGGGTATCAACAAAACCCGCCCTCACTTACCATTCCTGATTGGGTCAAATTTACATGAAAAAAGGAATCAGAGGAAGACAACAATTGTCTTCCGCCAATGCACATAAACAATAGACCCCTCCATGAACAAGTTAACCCTAATGATTTGTCCCCATGATACAGCCAAAAAACCAGATCGATGGTTTCGCTTCATCCAGTATTTGAATAATCAGCTTGATGTCAACGTACATTTAGAAGTTTCCCTGGATTTCGAGGATTTTCATCAACATCTCGATCAAGCTGATATCGTTTACGCTAACCCTGCTGATGGTATCCGTCTGCGGGAACAAGGCTTTGCTGCGGTGGTTCGTCCGCTCAATCTCTATGATGAAGTGGTGTATATTGCCAATCAGGATATCGCTAATCCAACCTTAGATTCGCTGCACGGGGAAACCCTGGCTACTGTCAAAAGTATGCTACCCAGCAAGGTGGCGTTACATAGCCTCAAAGAACAAGGAATTGCACCTGCACAAATCTTGGATCAATCCTCTTGGTTAGGAGTGATCAATAGTGTGTCCAAAAACGAAGCCCCATTCGGCTTGGTCTATAAAGACACCTATCAGGAACTCTCACCCAGTACCAAGACGATGATTAATGCCTTTGCTGAATCGGAGGAAAAGGTCATCTTCCATAGTATCCATATTAGTCCCAATGCCATCGAACATAAGAGTGAATTAGAGCGTGTTCTCTTAGAGATGAATGCGACTCCAGCCGGAAAAGACGTGTTGCAAGAACTCGATATTGAAGGATGGTGTAAAACGTCATCTGAGGAAATTAGCACGGCTAAGGAAATGATGATTGCAGCTTAAACCATCTGAATGACCCAATCCTCTTGACGGGGATTGGGTTGATCTCGCCGTTCTTTGAATCTACGCCTTATGACAGATGGCATTTGCTGAATTATGCATTAAGGTTTACCTGCGCCCTATTTATGGATAAAATTTCATCATCGTTTTCGAGAACGATTGATATATTGTCCGTGAATATTCACTCCATAAGGAACCAGGTAGGTAAGTAATCCAGAAATCCAGCGATCGCGCGTCATCTTGCCCTGTACGACGGCAGAACCGTGATTAATCAGAAATAGAAGAGAACCAACCACGGCAGCTACCTTAATCCCTGTTGGCATCAGGTTTTTGTCCACCAGCGCCGCACAGTATTCCTTGAGCGGTTTCATCATTGACACAATTGAGACATCATTGACTTTCGTTACAAATATCTTCCTTTGGCTTAAAGACAGTTTTCGGGTAAAATATTAACTTCCTAACCTAAATCGTATTTAGCGAACCATACTTGTACTCTAGTAAAGAAGAGTTAGACCATTATCAATGGAGATTCAGACCCCCGATTGGGTGAAGCACGCCGTCTTCTATCAAATATTTCCCGATCGCTTTGCCAAAGGCAATCCACCCCATTCGCAAGTGGCTAAAACCCTTCCCCTAGAACCCTGGGATGCCCTGCCCACTTTACAAGGCTATAAGGGCGGAGATCTTTGGGGCGTAATGGAAAAACTTGATTATTTGCAAGATTTAGGCATTAATGCCATTTACTTTACTCCCATTTTTCAATCTGCCAGTAACCACCGTTACCATACTCACGATTATTATCAGATCGACCCCCTATTAGGGGGGAATGGTACATTCATGAAACTCTTAGAGGAATGTCATCGACGGGAGATGAAAGTCGTCCTAGATGGTGTATTTAACCACGCCAGTCGCGGCTTCTTCTTCTTCAATGACATTCTGGAAAATGGTCCGTATTCCCCCTGGTTAGATTGGTTCAAGGTGGAACGCTGGCCCCTGTCAGCCTACGATGGCGACAAACCAGCGAACTATGTCGGTTGGGAAGGCAATCGGGCGTTACCCGAATTCAACCATGATAATCCTGACGTGCGGGAATATATTATGCAGGTTGCCGAACATTGGATTAAACTCGGCATCGATGGCTGGCGCTTAGATGTAGCGTATGAGATTGAAACGCCAGGATTTTGGCAAGAATTTCGCGATCGCGTCAAAGCTATCAACCCCGATGCTTATATTGTCGGCGAAGTGTGGATGGACTCGCGTCAGTGGCTAGATGGAACCCAATTTGACGGGGTAATGAACTACCTGTTCACTGGACCGACTATTGCCTTTGCTGCTGGCGATCGCGTGATTGGGGACTACGTCGAACAACCCTCTTACGAACCCTATCCGCCCCTAGATGCGCCCGGTTATGCCGCTAAAATTGAGCATCTGTTACAGTTATACCCCTGGGAAATTCAACTTACCCAACTCAACCTGCTAGCCAGTCATGATACCGCCCGACTGCTATCCATTGCTGAAGGAGGGAAAAACGATCCATCCGCCGAAGCGATCGAAAGCGTTAAGCTGGCTACGCTATTACTGTTTACCTTTCTCGGTGCCCCCAGCATCTATTATGGCGATGAAGTGGGGTTACCTGGCGCATTAGATCCAGACTCCCGACGGGGTTTTCCCTTAGAATCTCAATGGAATCCCGATATTCTCGATTGTCACCGTCAGCTTATTGCCCTGCGTCATAATCGCCCCGCACTGCGTACAGGTAGCTACAAGGTGCTGTTCGCTGAGGGAATGACGTATGTCTTTGCCCGCCAACTGGAGGCAGATGAGTTAATTATCGCCGTTAATGCCGGAACCACAACCGCCCAAGTTCAGGTGGAAGTGCCGTCCGAGTTATCCCCACGCCATCAAATGGTGTATGGTGACGCCAGCTTTACCTGGAATCAAAATAATTTGGCGATCGACTTACCGCCTCGGACAGGGTGTATTTTGGGTTGAAGCATCGGTTCAGGTACAGGTGTAGGGGGAGGTGTCAGATCACTCCCCCATTTCCCTTGTTGAGTGTTTTTACCGGATTTCCTGAGTGAAAGTTGCAGTTTTGTAAAGTATTGCTGCTTACATCCGGAAGTCACCACAGTCAGTCCTACAATAGGAGTATCCTCCAAGAGCAACTAAGACCAGCCCTAGCTCTGCTCTATTACGACACAATAGTACAGGACGGAGTAGTCAGTATGAAGCTTGTTATCCAGGGCAAGAACATTGAAATCACTGATGCAATTCGAGAATATGTTAATCAAAAAATAGAAAAAGCGGTCAATCACTTTCAAAATATGACGACTGAGGTGGACGTGCATCTCTCTGTTGCCCGTAATCCTCGGATCAACACGAAGCAAACTGCCGAAGTTACCATTTATGCCAATAAAACCGTAATTCGTGCCCAGGAGAGTAGCGAAGACTTGTATGCCAGTATCGATCTGGTTGCCGATAAGATCCAGCGTCAACTGCGTAAATACAAAGAAAAGCAGCAAAAGAAAACTCAGACCCAACCAAAAACAGGTACTGTTATTCATGAAGCCCCTTTGGTTGAGGATTTAATTGGCGATCGCACTCCCGAACTGCCCACAGAAGTCGTGCGGATGAAATATTTTGCCATGCCGCCGATGACGATTGAAGAAGCCTTGGAACAGCTTCAACTGGTCGATCACGACTTCTATATGTTCCGAAATGCGAAAACTGACGAGATTAACGTCATTTATGAACGCAATCACGGCGGATATGGTGTGATTCAGCCTCGCAATGGCAATGGTCATACCAATCACACCAACGGCAAGACTGCCCAAAATGCTGAAGCGGAAGCGGATACATCAACAGTTTAATAACATTTTTTGTTATTGAACGTGTCCTCTTTTGATTGTCCCCCGAGTGACAGGCGGGGGATTATTGTCTTATGTCATTCGTCATTTGTCATTTGTCCTTGGGCTATTGGACTCCGTTGGGGCGGGTTTAGTCACATCAGGGTGAAAATCAAATGTTAATAGTAAAACCCGCCCCTACAATAGACGTTTCACCGGAACGTTTCTACAATTTCTCCCCCATCTCCCCTATCTCCCCCATCTCCCCATCTCCCCGATTACCATTTAAATTAAAGCTGTGCAGTATATATATAGAGGAATAGTGGCGTGGCAAGGGCAAAGATTTTAGTTGTCGAAGATGAAATTATTACCGCTCAAGCCATTGCTGGTCAACTCAAACGACTGGGTTACGACGTGGTGGATATCGCCAATTCCGGTACAGCCGCCCTCGCTAAAGTCGCAGAAAATCATCCGGATCTGGTGTTGATGGATATTGTTCTCAAACACCGAGACATGGATGGAATCGAAGCCGCTGATCACATTCGCAGTCAGTTTAAAATACCCGTGATTTACCTGACGGCTCATTCTGAGGCGGCTACCTTGGCGCGTGCTAAAGTGACAGAGCCATTTGGTTATATTGTCAAGCCCTTTAATCAACGGGATTTAGGAATTACCATCGAAATTGCCCTTTATAAACATCAAACCCAACAGCAGTTAATCGAACGCGAGGAATTTCTCTCCACGATTCTCGACTCAACCCATGATGCAGTCGTGGCAACGGATGCAAGGGGTGACATTACCTATATGAATCCGATCGCCCAAACCTTAACAGGTTGGTCGTCTACTGAGGCGATGGGTCAACCCATTACTGAAGTGGTGCAAATTCTGGATGAAGCCACAAATACGGTTGTAGAAAACCCGGTGATGCTGCTGCTGCGGGGTGAACCTGTGCCGCATCAAGGACATAATCGCCTGTTAATTGCCAGAGATGGCATCCAGACGCCCATCGTCGATCACGTTTCCTTAATGCGCCCCAACGATGACGACATCAAGGGGGCTGTTTTAGTATTTTGCGATATCAGCGAACGTCGTCAAGCCCAAGCCCTAGAACTAGAACGGGTTAAACTGGCAACGGAAGTGGCTGAACGCCAAAAAGCCGAAGCCGAAATTCGCAAAGCTTTAATCGCTGAACAGGAATTGAGCGAACTGAAATCTCGGATTGTGGCAATGATTTCCCACGAATACCGCACGCCTCTAGCGGTAATTTTAACCTCAACGGAACTCCTGAAACGCTACAGTGCCCAGTTGTCTGAGGAGAAACAGCAAACCTATTTAGACCGGATTCAAATGGGCGTCAAGCAGATGGCTCAACTGGTGGAAGAGGTTCTCACGTTCAATAAAGCCCAAGCGGGTGAACTTCAGTTTAATCCTGAACCGTTGAATGTGGAAGACTTTTGTCTGCAATTGGTCGATGAACAGCGATTGATGGTTGGCGATCGCTATACGTTGACATATCATCCTCAACTCTCGTCTGGTGAAGCGGAGTGGGATAAGCAGATGCTGCGACATATTGTCACCAATCTCCTTAGCAATGCGATTAAGTATTCTGCCAAAGGCACGACGGTTTCCTTATCCCTACGCCGCCAGGACGACACCCTAATCATCCAGGTTCAAGATCAAGGGATTGGTATTCCCGAATCGGAGCAGCCGCGATTATTTTCCCCCTTTTTCCGCGCCAGCAATGTCAGCACAATTGCCGGGACGGGGATGGGATTGTCTATTGTTAAAAATTGTGTAGATTTGCATCAAGGGGAGATTGCGATCGCCAGTGAGATGGGCAAAGGGACAACGGTGACGGTGAGATTACCGGTCAACGCCCAGCCCTCGTCTGGAGAGGCGGCTGATTAGGGGCTGCTGCATCGGTACTGTATTAAGTTTTGTAAACCCTCTTCAAACCCTTACTGTTCCCTGTTCCCTAATCTCAACCGTTCACGTTAATTGTGTCCACCTACTTAAGATGTTTCAATTGATGAAGTTTTATGCTATCTAAAAAATAATCTATAATTTCGCCTCAATGGGTGATCAAGCCCCGTACAATATAGGTTGATAGAATCTTTTGAGGTGGAGGTAACAGAGCAATCATGCCCGCAGCCGTTGGGACGATTGAAACGTTAGGGTTTCCTGGGGTACTTGCCGCAGCAGATGCCATGGTCAAAGCTGGCGCGGTTACCCTGGTGAAGTTTGATCGCAATGAAAGTGGTCGCTTTATGGTCAGCGTTCGGGGCAAAATATCTGAAGTTAAGGTAGCTGTAGATGCGGGTCTAGAAGCGGTGGAGAAAACACACGGCGCTGAGATAACCGGTTACTACATCATTCCTAATCCCCACGAAAATGTTGACACCGTTCTACCGATTGAATATACCAGTCAAGTTGAACAGTTTCGCTCATTTTAACTGAGTAAGGGAAGGGGAAATGTTTCAGTGACTCTAGGTCTGGTTCGCGATTAAAAGGCTAAAGACAAAGAGTATGTTTCTGAAAAAATCCCCATAATTTGTAGAATAAGTTTTTGAGTTCATTAATTCATTGATTGAGGAGATTGGCAATGTCAATAGTAGCAGTTGGGTCAATTGAAACCAAAGGCTTTCCTGGTATATTAGCCGCCGCAGATGCTATGGTTAAAGCGGGTCGAGTGACCATAGTCGGCTATATCCGCGTGGGTAGCGCTCGTTTTAATCTGAATATTCGTGGCGATGTTTCCGAGGTAAAAACCGCCATGGATGCTGGAATTGCCGCCGTTGAAAAAACCTATGGTGCAACCTTAGAATCGTGGGTGATTATTCCCCGCCCTCATGAAAATGTGGAGTGTGTTCTACCGATTGCGTACACAGAAGAGGTTGAGCAGTACCGAGAAGCGGTTGAGAATCCATTA
This sequence comes from Coleofasciculus sp. C1-SOL-03, assembly GCF_040220555.1. Classification (NCBI taxonomy): domain Bacteria; kingdom Bacillati; phylum Cyanobacteriota; class Cyanophyceae; order Coleofasciculales; family Coleofasciculaceae; genus Coleofasciculus; species Coleofasciculus sp. C1-SOL-03. The sequence continues at coordinate 519 of NZ_JAVJUO010000014.1, read as the reverse complement.
GTTCAAGGTCGAGGAAACGGATTGCAACGTTAAGCAAATAGGGAAGGGAAAGGTTGAGGTAGGGGCGGGTTTTAGGGTTATCTTGTCTAAAATCCAGTAACCGTCACCCACCAAAGTAGAGACGTAGCCTAGTGCAAGAAGGCAGGAGTCAGGAGGCAGAGGGCAGAAGGGCAGAAAGCTTATACCGTAAGACTTTGCACCTTTTTTAACTGGAGAGTTACTTCCGCCGCGCTGGTCTAGGATTAAAGGCGCTCAACTTGAGGTATAATAGTTACCTTCTCAACATCATCTACCATCTACGGATATGGCAAGCCAGGGGTTGATAACAGACAGCCAGTATGATACTATATGGTCATATTGGCTTAAATTTACTCAGATTGGCGATATTCCTTTGAGAGAAGCCGTTAAGCGACTTGGATTACATAAAAACACGAAGCAGGAAGTAGGCAGATAATGGCAGCATTCCCTCTATACGCAACAGAGCCGGACAAAGGCTTTTTGATGTCGAAGCCTATCTGG
>NZ_JAVJUO010000013.1:0-20404 GCF_040220555.1 Coleofasciculus sp. C1-SOL-03 | reverse complement strand
GGTGGTGATGGATTTCGGATGGACAGGGACATTAACGGCGCCCGTGGGATTTTCCTACGGGCTTTGGGAGATATCCCCTCTCTAAGAGCTTGTCTTTTAGAGTGCATTGTTAGCATAAGTTAGCAAAATTATATCGGTTATGGCATAGACCATTGAGGTTCAGCCTGATTTTAGCAGGATGGGGCGCGATCGCTCCAGTTGTTTCACCTGCATTAGCACAGATTCAACCGGATACCACTCTAGGGGTTGAACAGTCTATCGTGACACCGCATGTGGAGATTAAAGGATTGCCAGCCGAGTTGATAGAAGGGGGGGCAATTCGCGACTCGAATCTGTTCCATAGTTTCTTAGACTTTAATGTGGGCGAGGGTGGGCGTGTCTATTTTGCTAATCCGGCGGGGATTGAAACGATTTTGTCGCGAGTGACGGGGAATGATGTATCGGACATTCTGGGGACTTTGGGCGTAAATGGACAAGCGTCCTTATATTTACTCAATCCCAATGGAATTATCTTTGGTGAAGGGGCGCGTCTGGATGTACCCGGTTCCTTTGTCGGGACTACAGCCGATGCGGTGGTATTTGAGAATGGGTTGAAGTTTAGCGCCAGCAACCCAGACGCCCCACCCCTGCTGACCATTAATGTTACCCCAGGATTGCAATATCCATATGGAAACAATCCAGCAAATGCGTCTATTACGAATTCGGGGAACTTAGTTGTCGGACAAGATTTAAGGTTAGCCGCTGGCAATCTGAAGTTACAAGGTCAACTGTCGGCGGGACGCGATTTAAACCTGCATGCTACAGATACAGTAATCATGCAGGATACAGTTAGCCATCCGTTTATCGCGGCAGCGGGGAATCAGTTAGAGGTAGAAGGCAGGAACCGGATTGAGATTTCGGCATTAAATCATCCGGATAGTGGACTCTTTTCCGGTGCAGATTTAGTCTTGCGATCGCCTAATCCCATTCAAGGTAATGCTCATTATACAACCGGGGGGAGTTTTCGCCTAGAAGATGGACAGGGAAATCTGGGACGGTTAGAAAGTTTAGAAGACCCCATTATTCGGGCGCGTGGGGATGTAATTTTAGGTGGATATCAAGGCGCTTCACTGCATATTCTGGCGGGAGGAGGTGTCACGATTCCCGGAGGAGTTGAAATCCTGTCCGCCGACCCAATTCAAGGTATCGTAGAAACCATTACCCTGTCCGATGGCACAACTGTATTAATTAATGGCAAAACCCAACCCACATTTAATGATCACCTGATTAGCAGTATCAGTATCACCCCAGAACCTGGTACAAGCAGCGGTGACATTATTATTAATGCCAACTCCCTATCTTTAAATAATAGCGCTCGCCTGGTTACCGTCACGCTGGGTGCGGCGAATGGGGGAGACTTGCAAGTGAAAACCGCTGAATCGATAGAATTTCAGGGACTATCAAGTAATCCAATTAACCAAGACTTGTTTAGAGCGTTACTGGCAGGACTCAACCTGCTACCTGAGGACATTGTATCAACACCCGCTTTAGCCGCTGCTTTAAACTCTATAGAAAACCCCGCACTAGCACAAATTTCCGGGAGTGGTTTGTATGCGCTAACGGCTGTCGGTAGCGGAACGGCGGGCAATATCGACATTGAAACGGGACAATTATTTAGCCAAGATTTAGGACGAGTCTCAACTAATACCATTGGTCAGGGTGATAGTGGCAATTTAACCATAAATGCTGCCTTCGTGGAAATAATTGGCAGTTCATCAGAGGATAATCCGGGTGGCTTATTCTCGCAAACCAACGGATTGGGAGAGGCGGGGAATTTAACCCTCAATACAGACAACCTGATTCTCCGTAATGGCGGATTAGTCTCAGCCTCAACTGTCTTGGCTAGTGGTGATGGGGGAATTGTTACTGTAAATGCGGCTGAAGCTATCGATATTATTGGCACAACCCCAGAGGGAAACTTTCCTAGCGCCATTGGCAATATTGCCAGAGGCACCGGTGATGCGGGAAAGATTTTCGTAAATACACAACGGTTGATGATTCGCGATGGCGGTGCGATTGGTACAACCACCTTTAGCCAAGGGGATGGCGGAGATTTAACCGTGAACGCCTCGGAATCAATCGATATTATTGGCAAAGCCGCTGTCGGTGAGATTCCCAGCGCGATTTCTGTCGATACGTTTTCCCTATTGCCGGATGCAGGAGATGCGGGAAATTTAAGTGTAAATACCAGACAGTTAAGGGTACAAGATGGCGCCTTTATATCCGCATCTACTTTTGGTTCAGGACAAGGGGGAAATTTACAGGTTAATGCCTCTGAATCGATCAACTTAAGAGGTCGTTCAATTGATGGGTTTCCTAGTGGTTTATATGCTCAAGGATTTGGCACAGGGAATGCCGGGGATTTAGCGGTCAATACTGATCAATTAAGGGTTGAGGATGGCGCGAGAGTAACCGTAGCCACGGGAACTATAACCGATGATACCCAGCTTGCAGCTAGTTCTTTAAGTTTTGGGTTTGGATTAGAGGTTGAGTTTAGTGATCAAGCCACAGGAAATGCTGGTACGATGATGATTGAGGCTAACTCCATCCAGTTTAATAATCAAGGTTCCCTAATTGCCAGAACCATTTCCGGTGAGGGAGGTAATATCAATCTTCAGGTAGACGATTTAATCGAAATGCGCCGTAATAGTCTGATTTCAGCCGAAGCCTTTGGTGGTGAAGGAGATGGCGGCAATATTGACATTGATACAGAATTTGTGGTGGCACTGGAGGAGGAAAATAGCGATATTGTGGCTGATGCTTTTGGCGGAAATGGCGGCAATATTACTATCACCGCACAAAATATCTTTGGCTTAGAATTTCGTCCCCAACGCACACCAAAAAGTGATATTACGGCTAGTTCCAGATTTGGCTTAGAAGGGAATGTGGTACTCAATACACCCGATGTTGACCCCAGTCGCGGATTAAACCAATTACCCACTCAACCGGTGGATGTGCGGGGATTAGTGGCTCAAGTTTGTCGGGCGGATGTGATTGAAAACCGCAGTCAGTTTGTGATAACTGGACGCGGGGGTTTACCGCCAAAACCTAATGAATTGCTACGGGGAGAAGCGGTGCTAGCCGATTGGATTCCTTTAGCATCAGAGGCGGATGAATCGGTGGAGGTGAACAGCATAACCATCCCGGCGCAAAATGCCTCAACTGCTCAAATTGTGGAAGCGAATGGCTGGGTCATTGATGCTGAAGGAAATGTTACGTTAATCAGGTCTATTCCTAAGGCTACGCCGAATACGTCGGGGTTTAATCCGAGTTTCTGTGATTAAGTATGGCGATGATCCTCAAGGTTAACAAAAATTAGAAGACATTGCTTCTATCCCAGGGGGGTAGATTAATTCAAGTTAATGACTGCATCATTGATATTTCTGGAGAGGGACTATCTACCAAATGCCTAAAAATTGGAACGTTAAATTAGCGGGATTGTTAGCAATGGGAGGGACAATTGCTGTTTTAGAGAATCCTGTCGTTGCCCAAATTACCCCTGATACCACGTTAGAGGGTGAAAATTCCGTGGTCACACCGAATGTGGAGATAAAAGGATTGCCCGCCGATTTGATTGAAGGGGGGGCAATTCGCGACACAAATCTGTTCCATAGTTTCTTAGACTTTAATGTGGGCGAGGGCGGGCGTGTCTATTTTTCTAATCCGGCGGGGATTGAAACAATTTTCTCGCGAGTGACGGGGAATGATGTATCGGATATTCTGGGGACGTTGGGCGTAAATGGACAAGCGTCCTTATATTTACTTAATCCGAATGGGATTATCTTTGGTAAAGGGGCGCGTCTGGATGTACCGGGTTCCTTTGTGGGAACCACAGCCGATGCGGTGGTATTTGAGAATGGGTTGACCTTTAGCGCCAGCAACCCAGACGCCCCACCTCTACTCACGGTTAATGTCACCCCAGGATTGCAATATGGAAACAATCAGACAGATGCGTCTATTACCAATCGGGGGAACTTAGTGGTTGGGCAAGATTTAACCTTAGCATCAGGCAATCTGAATTTACAAGGTCAAGTTTCTGCTCAAAGAGATGTAAGTCTCTATGCCAAAGATACGGTAATGATGCAGGATACAATCAGCAATCCGTTTATCGCGGCGGCGGGGAATCAGTTAGAGGTAGAAGGCGCTAACCGTATCGAGATTTTGGCGTTAAACCATGCCAATAGTGGACTGTTTTCAGGTGCAGATTTAGTCTTGCGTTCAGCGAATCCAATTAAAGGGAATGCTCATTATACAAGCGGGGGCAGTTTTCGGATTGAAGATTTAGAGGGGAATTGGGGACAATTAACCAGTCCAGAAGACCCAGTGATTCGCGCCAGTGGGGATGTAGTGTTAGGGGGCTACGTGGGCGCTTCACTGCATATTCTGGCGGGAGGAAGTGTCACGATTTCAGGGGACGTTATTATCCAGTCTCCCGACCCGGTTAATGGTATTGTTGAGAACATTACCCTGTCAGATGGCACTACTGTATTAGTTGATGGTAAAACAAAACCCACCTTAGATATCCGGGCGGGGACAACAGCATTTAATATCCCAGATATTCAGGGTATCCCAGCTACAGGGATTATTTTTCCGCCTTTACCTAATCCCGTGGGGATTCCCACAAGTGCTGATATTACGATTGGTGGCATCTTTAACCCCGGAGGACTGGTATTTTTAACCAATCAGTATCAGCCCAATCCTGGGTTACCCGGTGGTGTCATCAATGTCAATGAACTAACCAGTGTTCTTGGATTCAGTGGCGCAATTACTACAGGGAGTTTATCCGGGAATGGGGGTGCAGTTGTCATCGACTCCAGAAGCGGTATTGCCATCAATGGGCAGATAAACACATCCTCTATATCCCCATCATCGCCGTTACCGCCGGGTAATGGTGGCGATATTACCTTAATTGGGGAAGGAGATATCATCACCTCAGATATCTTATCCATCGGCGCAGTGGGCGGAACCATTAAAGTAAGTAGCCAAGGTGCGATCGCGTGGGATAATCATCTCATCCTCAGTGCTAGTTTGTTGCCCTTTTCCCCGATACCTGTTCAAGGCGGAGATATTACCATTGATACCAATTCAGTTTCCTTAAACAATGCCGCACGAGTTATTGTCGGTACTTTGGGCGCGGCTAAAGCCGGAGATTTAACCATAACCGCCTCGGATACGATTCAGCTTAGGGGAACCAAAACCGATAGCCGATTACTGAACACATTAATTACCGTCATTCCCCCTCTGGAAGACTTTGTGGCAACCTTACCACCAGAGGTTCAAACTACAATTATCAATGCGCCCGGTTCACCCCTGAATAGTCCAGCCAGTTCCTTATTAACGTTCACGATAGGAACAGGTGCAACGGGAGAGGTGACGATAAAAACAGATGGTGCAGGAATAGGTACTACGTCGTTTAGCTTAGGAAATGCCGGAAATTTAACCATTAATGGGGCTGAATCGGTGGATGTGGTAGGTGTATCTGCTATCCGGGGTATTCCTAGTGCCATATCGACAGATACGATAGAATTTGGTCGGGGAGGACGCTTAACCATTAATACTCAGCGCTTGAGTGTTCAAGATGGCGCTGTTCTATCTGCGTCCACATTTTGGGTAGGTGAAGCTGGGAGTTTATCGGTTAACGCTTCCGAATCTATCGAACTCAAGGGTACATCAGCCGGGAGGATTTCGAGTGGCTTATATTCTCAAGGGTTTGGTGCTGGTGATGGCAATAATATAGAGGTGCAAACACCACAACTGGTGGTGAAAAATGGGGCAAGGATAACGGTTTCCACGGGTACGACTCAGGAAGACTTAGCCCGGTTTAGTAGTGGCACCTATGGGTTTGGTGCGGGACTAAATATCACGTTTCCGGATGCGGCTACAGGTAATGCTGGTAGGATGAGAATTGAAGCAGATACCATTACTCTGGATAATCGGGGCGCCTTGATTGCCAAAACGGTTTCCGGTGAGGGCGGGAATATCAATCTTCAGGTAGAGGATTTAATCGAAATGCGCCGCAATAGCCTGATTTCGGCAGAAGCCTTTGGCGGTCAAGGTGATGGGGGGAATATTGACATTGATACAGAATTTGTCGTCGCTATTGAAGATGAAAATAGCGATATTGTCGCCGATGCTTTTGGCGGCAATGGTGGTAATATTAATATCACCGCGCAAAATATTTTTGGGTTAGAATTTCGTCCCCAACGGACGCCGAAAAGTGATATTACAGCTAGTTCACAATTTGGCTTAGAGGGGGATGTAGTCCTGAATACGCCCAATATTGACCCCAGTCGCGGATTAACCCAATTACCCACTCAGCCTATAGATGTGCGCGGATTGGTGGCTCAAGTTTGTCGGGCTGATGTAGTGGACAACCGCAGCCAGTTTGTGGTGACGGGACGCGGGGGTTTACCGCCAAAACCTAGTGAGTTATTGCGGGGGGAAGCTGTGCTAGTGGATTGGATTCCCTTGGCATCAGATGCAGATGAATCGGTTCAGGTGAACCGAACAACAATCCCAGCGCAAAATGCCTCGAATGGTCAAATTGTGGAAGCGAATGGCTGGGTCATTGATGCTGAGGGAAATATTACTTTAACCGCATCTATCCCCAATGCTATGCCTAAAAGGTTATGGGTTAATCCCAGTTTTTGTAACTAGGGTCTGTTGAATAAGTTTTGGGGTGAGGCGAGGGAACAGGGAACAGGGAACAGAGACAAAGAATTGAGGTTTATGAAAAGTCTTTACTCAGTGAAAAAATTATGTCCAGATATTTATTAACAAAAATCAGCGTCAAGTAACTCTATCCCAGGGGGGTAGATTAATTCAAGTTAATGCCTGCATCATTGATATTTTCGAGAGGGACTATCTACCAAATGCCTAGAAGTTGGAAAGTCAAGCTAGCCGGATTGTTAGCGATAGGTGGGATATTTGCTGTTTTAGAGAATCCTGTCGTCGCCCAAATTACTCCCGATACCACGTTAGAGGGTGAAAATTCCGTAGTCACACCGAATGTGGAAATCAAAGGTTTGCCAGCCGATTTGATTGAAGGAGGGGCAATTCGCGACACAAATTTGTTCCACAGTTTCTTAGAATTTAATGTGGGAGAGGGGGGGCGTGTCTATTTTGCTAATCCAACCGGGATTGATACGATTTTCTCGCGAGTGACGGGGAATGATATATCGGATATCTTAGGAACCTTGGGAGTAAATGGACAAGCGTCGTTATATTTACTCAATCCAAATGGGATTATCTTTGGTAAAGGGGCGCGTCTGGATGTAGCAGGTTCCTTTGTGGGAACCACAGCCGATGCGGTGGTATTTGAGAATGGGTTGACGTTTAGCGCTACGAACCCGGAAGCCCCACCTTTGCTGACGGTTAATGTTACCCCAGGATTGCAATATGGCAACAATGCGACAAATGCGTCTATTACCAATCGGGGGAACTTAATTGTCGGGCAAGATTTAAGTTTAGCCGCCCAGACTCTCTCGTTACAAGGTCAAGTTTCTGCTGAACGAGATGTAAGTCTCTATGCCACAGATACGGTAATAATGCAGGATACAATCAGCAATCCATTTATCGCAGCGGCGGGGAATCAGTTAGAGGTAGAAGGCGCTAACCGTATCGAGATTTCGGCGTTGAATCATCCGGATAGTGGACTCTTTTCCGGTGCAGATTTAGTCTTGCGTTCAGCGAATCCCATTAAAGGGAATGCTCATTATACAAGCGGGGGCAGTTTTCGGATTGAAGATTTAGCGGGGAATTGGGGACAATTAACCAGTCCAGAAGACCCCGTTATTCGCGCCAGTGGGGATGTCGTGTTAGGCGGCTATGTGGGTGCTTCACTGCATATTCTGGCGGGAGGCAGTGTCACGATTCCAGGGGACGTTATTATCCAGTCGCCTGACCCGGTTAATGGTATTGTAGAAACGATTACTCTGTCAGATGGCACAACTGTATTAGTTGATGGTAAAACTCAACCCACGTTAGATATCCGGGCAGGGACAACAGCATTTAATATCCCAGATATTCAGGGTATCCCAGCCACGGGGATTATTATTCCACCTTTACCTAATCCCGTGGGAATTCCCACAAGTGCCGATATTACGATTGGTGGTATCTTTTTCAATGCCCCTGATGGTGTTGCCTTGATTACCAATCAATACCAACCGAATTTATCCTTACCCGGTGGCAAAATTACCATCAACGGTATGTCGGGCGTAGCGATTAGTCCAAATAATCCAGATAATCCGGCGGCGACTATCAGTTCAATCACGATTGACTCCAGAGACAGCATCGCCGTCAATGGCACCGTAAATGCGAGTTTTCTAGAAGGGAAAGGTGGTGATATTACCTTAATTGGTGAGGGAGATATCGTCACTGCTGATATCTTTTCCATCGGTGCAGTGGGGGGAAGCATAAAATTAAGGAGTCAAGGTGCGATCGCGTGGGATAATAATCTCATTGGTAGTGCCAGTCTGAGTCCAATTCCTGCACCTAATCTCCGAGGCGGCGATATCCAAATTGATGCCAATTCAGTCTCCTTAACCAATGGCGCACGAGTGATTGCCGGAACCTTAGGGGCAATCCCTGGCGGAAATATCACCATACAAGCCACAGAATCCGTTGAAGCCAGTGGTGTGACGATGGAGGGTGCGGTGAATAATCCCCTATTAGACGCCATTCCTGGGGTGACTGAGTTTCTAGCAACCGTTCCCAGTAGCGGCTTCTATGGGATTACATCAGGAGAGGGTGCTGCCGGAGATATCCTGATTGAAACACAGCAATTCAACTTGCGATCGGGCGCACGGGCATCAACGTCCTCATTTGGTGGGGGTCAAGGGGGCGATTTAACCGTGAAAGCCTCCAATACCGTGGAACTAACCGGTACCCTTAATGTAATCAGTGGGTTGTTTACCGAATCAAGTAGTTCTGGCGATGCGGGAACCCTAAGAATTGAAACCGGACGATTGATAATTCGGGAAGGGGCAAATGTATCCGGAACAACGTTTGCTCAAGGGAGAGGAGGAGATTTAGAGGTGAATGCCTCTGAGTCAGTCGAGGTGATTGGGGTATCTTTGGTTGAGGAAACTCCTAGTCTTTTATCCTCGGGAACTCTAGGTACGGGTGATACGGGAGACTTGACGATTAATACCCGCCGCTTGATTATCCGTGATGGCGGATTTGTCGAAGTTGGCACAGCAGGTTCCGGTGAAGGCGGGGATTTAACCGTGAATGCGTCTGAATCAGTGGAAGTGATTGGAAAATCTCCGGTTAATATCATTCCCAGCACCTTAGGTACCGATACTGTTAATACAGAGTCGAATCCGACGGGTGCAGGAAAGGCGGGAAATCTGACCATTAATACGGGGCGATTACTGATTCAAGATGGGGGATTTGTCACCGCTTCATCGATTGGTGATGGTCAAGGGGGAAGTTTAGTCGTCAATGCGGCTGAATTGGTAGAATTAAGCGGGACATCTGCCGATGGTTTTCCCAGTGGATTATATGCCCAGGGATTTGGTACGGGAAATGCGGGGAATTTGCAGGTAAATACCGATCAATTAATCGTCCGAGATGGGGCAAGAGTGACCGCCGCAACCGGAACAGCCGCCAATGACTTGCGTCTTACCGATAACACGTTAGGATTTGGGGTGTTGCAAGGCATTATTCTACCGAATCAAGCCACAGGAAATGCCGGGCAAATGCAGATTATAGCCAACTCGATTAACCTGGATGACCAAGGTTCCTTGATTGCCAGTACCGTATCCGGAGAAGGCGGTAATATGACCCTACAGGCAGCAGATTTAATCGAAATGCGCCGCAATAGCTTGATTTCGGCAGAAGCGCTTGGCGGTCAGGGTAATGGGGGAAATATTACTATAGATACCGAATTTATTGTAGCGGTGGAAGACGAAAATAGCGACATTGTTGCCGATGCCTTTGAGGGGGATGGCGGTAATATTAATATCACCGCGCAAAGTATTTTTGGGTTAGAATTTCGTCCCCAGCGCACGCCAAAAAGTGATATTACTGCCAGTTCCCAATTTGGGTTAGCTGGCAATGTGGAGATTAATACTCCTGATGTTGATCCCAGTCGGGACTTAATTCAATTACCCACTCAACCAATAGATGTGCGAGGATTAGTGGGTCAAGTTTGCCAAGCCGATGCTGGACTCAATCAAAGTAGTTTTGTGGTCACTGGACGCGGCGGTTTACCTCCTAAACCGAATGAATTACTCCGGGGAGAAGCGGTATTTGCCGATTGGATTTCCTTAGAGTCACCCGCAAGCGATAACCAGACTACTACGGCAACTCTGTCCGATAAACCCTCTCAATCGCGCCAGATTGTAGAAGCTAAGGGATGGATTATCGATGAACAAGGTAATGTTATCCTGACGGCGGAGGCGACGAATGGAACACCGGAAAGTCGCCGAATCAATCCTAATTTCTGCGAGTAATTAAAAAGGCAGGAGGGGGTAAACTCATTGGATTTAGTATTAGCGATACCCCTCACCCCCAACCCCTCTCCCACTCTGGGGAGAGGGGAGCAAGAAGCAAAAAAAGCGTCCCCCAATAACATAATTTTATTAGGATAAAATAGTATGAAAAACAAATGGTATCTACCTGTTCGTATAAAAAGATTTAGCGCCCTAGTTCGTAGTCAGCGCTTTAGCGCTAATCAATGGGGTATCTCATGGCTACTATTAGCCATTCTCACCGCCATTTTATGTATAATCATTTCCCCCGTGTCCGCAACCGGAATCGGACAAAACCAACCCCAAATAGCCGCAATCGAGGCAACAACCGCTAATTCCTCCCCGGAAGAATGGGTGAAACAGGGCAGAATCTTCTACGAAGCGGGTCAATATGCTAACGCCGTAGAACTCCTAGAAAAAGCCGCCCAAGCCTATCAAACCCAAGGCGATACCATCAAGCAAGCCACAGTGCTGAGTAATCTCGCCTTAGCCTATCACCAACTCAGCTTATGGTCTCAGGCAAATGACGCCATTTCCCAAAGTTTAACCCTGCTGCAACCTGAACCTAACCGCGAGGTTTCTACCCATCACCTCAATGTCTTAGCCCAAAGCCTCAATATTCAGGGGCGTTTACAACTGAATCAGGGACAACCCGAACCAGCCCTAGCCACTTGGGAGCAAGCCACCGCCCTGTACAATCAGTTAGGGGATAAAACAGGTAAACTAAAAAGCCAAATTAATCAGGCGCAAGCGATGCAAGTCTTAGGATTTCATCGACGGGCATTACGATTACTCCAGCAAGTCAGACAAACCCTGGATAATCAACCCGATTCCCTCACCAAAGCCGTCGGCTTGCGATCGCTCGGAGAAGTGTTACAATTTGTAAACGACATGCCCCAAGCCCGTCAGGTATTAGAGGAAAGTTTACAAATTGCCCGCCAGTTAGACTCCCCCTCTGATATTAGCGCCGCCCTATTCAGCCTTGCCAATACCGCCCGTCAACAGCAGCAAGTTGAAGCCGCCCTAGAGTTCTATGAACAAGCGATAACTGAAGCCCCGTCTCCCCTGATCCAATTACAGGCAACACTCAATCAACTCAGCTTACTCATCGAAACTGGAAATCACCAACAAGCCCAAACCTTAGTCCCGCAAATCCAAAGCCAACTCAACCGCTTACCCCTTTCAGATCAAGCAATTACATCCCGGATTAATTTTGCCGAAAGTCTGATTAAATTAGTAGAGACGCGCCATGGCGCGTCTCTACACCCAGACATCGCCCAAATCCTGACAACGGCTATCCAGCAGGCGGAAACCCTGGGAGATAAACGCCTCCACGCCTATGCATTAGGAACCCTGGGACATCTCTATGAACAAACCCATCAATGGCAACCAGCCCAAGCGTTAACCCAAAAAGCCTTAATCCAAACCCAAGCCATCGAAGCCTGGGATAGTCTGTATCCTTGGCAATGGCAACTAGGGCGCTTACTCAAACAGCAAGGCGATACCCAAGGGGCAATTGCGGCGTACCAAGGGGCGGTGGATACGCTACAATCCCTGCGTAGCGATTTAGTCGCGGTGAATTCTAATGTCCAATATTCTTTTCGGGAACAGGTTGAACCCATCTACCGACAGTTAGTCGAACTTTTATTACCTAAAGATGAGACTCAAATTAGTCCAGAACGACTCGAACAAGCCCGTCAGGTGATTGAATTACTCCAAATCGCGGAATTAGATAACTTTTTTCAAGCCGATTGTATCACCGCCCACCCTGTACAAATTGATACGATTGACCCGAATGCTGCCGTACTTTACCCCATCATCCTCTCTGATCGCTTGGAAATCATTGTCAATTTACCCAATCAACCTTTGCGCCATTATACCACCGTTGTTGCCCAAACGGAATTAGAAAGCACATTAGAGGAATTACGTCAAGCCTTACCCCAACGTACCAGTTTACGATTTCTCCCCCTCGCCCGCAAAGTCTATGACTGGATTATCAAACCCGCCGCCGCCGATTTAGCCAAAAGTGAGGCAAAAACCTTAGTGTTTGTGTTGAATGGCACGCTGCGGAATATCCCGATGGCGGCGCTACACGACGGGGAAAACTACTTACTGCAAAAGTATGCGATCGCACTAACGCCAGGGTTAGAATTATTAGAATCCACACCCCTGACCGAACAACAGCTTGAAGTATTAACCGCTGGACTTTCCGAATCCCGCCTAGACTTTTCCCCCCTCCCCAATGTCAAAATCGAACTCCAGAAAATTCAATCCTTTATGCCTGGGAAATTGTTACTCAATCAGGAGTTTACCAAATCCACGTTAGAAAACACGATGGGTAACGTATCATTTCCCGTGGTTCACCTCGCCACCCACGGTCAATTTAGTTCAGAAGCGGAGGGAACCTTTATTATTACCTGGGATGATAAGTTGAATGTGAATGAATTGAGTTCCTTACTCAAAACCACAAATCTGCGTCGCACCAATCCCATTGAATTATTGGTACTCAGTGCCTGTGAAACCGCCAAAGGCGATGATCGCGCCGCGTTAGGATTAGCGGGTGTCGCTGTGAGGGCAGGGGCGAGGAGTACCATCGCCACATTATGGTTAGTGGATGACGCGACGACGGCAGATCTGATGGTGAAGTTTTACCAAGCACTCACAGAAGATAAAGTGAGTAAAGCCGAAGCCCTGCGTCGCGCTCAACTCTTGATTTTACAAGATCCCCAATATCGGAAACATCCCTATTTTTGGACACCGTTTGTATTAGTTGGCAATTGGGTTTAAACCTTGGGCGAAAGGATATGGCACGTTTCCCACCTATCATGTTCGTCGTCGGCACGTTTAGACTTGAATAAAATAGGATAAATCAAAATGTCTAAAGAATTATTAGATTTGATTAAACAAGCAGATGCTCTCACACCTGATGAACAATTGCAGCTTATCGCTTACTTAACCCAGAAACTACGACGGTGTGAGATGAAACGGAAACCCCGCCGTAACGTGACAGAATTTGCGGGAATAGCCCCTAATCTACTCAAGGGTATGGATGCTCAGGACTATGTCACCCGCCTGAGGCGTGGGGAGTTTCCAGATTTAGAAATTGCTCAAATGGAATTAAGGAAAGAGGAGTGAATATTACAGAAAGCCTCCAGGGTGTGACGCGGTTGTTTTTAGACACAGCACCAGTCATTTACTACATAGAACGAAACCCGCAATACTTTGCCCTTGTCAGCGTAGTATTCGACTATATTGTCAACAGTGGGGCAATGGGAGTGGCTTCACCCATTACTTTAGCTGAGTGCTTAGTGCTACCTTCTCGATTAGGACAAACACAATTACAGCAAGACTTCATTGAACTGCTTACTGGAACTGATAATATTGAATTTGTAGAAATTGACCAACCAATAGCACTACAAGCTGCTCAAATCCGAGCCAGATATAATTTGCAATTACCTGATGCGTTTCAGGTTGCTGTATCCCTCGCCGTAGGATGTGAAGCATTTCTGACAAATGATGTTATTTTCAGAAGGGTTAGAGAATTACAAGTGTTAGTTCTAAATGATTTTAATGGTACTGAGTCAAGGTAAACAGTTATGGTGGTTGAAACCGCAGCTAAACAAACGTGCAGGATGTTGGGCGTTTGTAGTGAGGACTTTAGTCCTCTGGCTAGGGGCGAATAAAGTGCCTAAGCTGTTCGGCATTTAAACTTTAATGTCAATAATGGTTAAATCCTTGTAGTGCGAGCATCTTGTTCGCTACTAATACCCAATTTAAATGCATGACAGCTTACTACAAACAGGATTAGCGACTCACGATAAACGCCAAAATCGCTAATCCTATTAATGTTGGCGTTAACCAATTTCCCCAACGCACGTAAAGCGTTTGGGTTTGTCGCCGATAAACTGTCGCCGCATGAATCTCGTAAGTATTAATCCCAGAAAGCCATAAGGTTCTACCGTGAGGATCGACAATGCCAGAATAGCCCGTATTCGTCGCCCGTACTGCCCACCGATCGGTTTCAATGGCACGCATCACATCTTGGGCGTGATGTTGGGCGGGCATGGTTTCACTATAATGAGCATTATTGGAAGCACTGAGAATAAACTCACCCCCCCTAGCCGCTTGACGGTGGAAATGATAGGCAAACGCTGACTCATAACAAATCCCCGCGATCGCACGACCAAACGGTGTGTCAAACTGTTGGTTGGGTTGACCTGCGGCTAAATGGGCATCTAAGGGGGAAAGGCGATCAATTAAACTACCCAATAGTTCCTCAAAGGGAATATATTCGCCCAATGGGACGAGAATTACTTTGTTATAGCGGCTGATGGTTTCCCCTGTACCTGTAATCGTAAATAAACTATTCGTCAGGCTATCTCCTTTTTCCCCAAACGCCCCCAGCCAAACCAGCACACCTTTGTCTAAAATAGCCTCTTTCAAGCGATCGAGTTTGTATTGATAAAAGGGAACGGGTGAGCGAAATTGATTAATCTGTTCATCCCAGAGAAAGGGTAATGCTGTTTCCGGTGTGAGGACAGCTTCTACTCCTTTATCCGCTAAGGCGTTGTAACCATTGGTATAATTTTCAATTGCCCGACTCCAACCATCTCGATAGAGTTTAATCCGGTTGGGAATATTCCCTTGAATAATACCAACGTTGAAGGCGGCTTGAGTGGGTTGAATCAGCGGGCGACTGTAGAGTCCAAACCCAATCAGATGGAAACCAACAAGAAGTCCTAATGCTAGGAGAAATTTTTGCTTGGCGCTAGATCCAGTGACTCGTTGGGTGCGATTTGAGAAATAACTAATCCCAGCTTCCGCGATTAATCCATTCACCGCAACAACGGCGGCGGTTACTGTAAACGGACCCGAAATCTGACCCAGGTGTAAAATCCATAAATTATGGGGACTTTGGGTATAAGCCAGAGATGTCCAATTGAGATCGCCTAACGTCCAGAAGGCTTCTAAACCACACCAGAGGGCAATTCCGACTAAAACCCGAATAACCGTCCTAAACTTTGCACCTTGACGATTTAAGAGTGAATTAAACGCCGTCATCCCCACCGCCCACAGCACCACCAGAATTGTTCCCCAGAGGGTAATAAACACCCAGCAAAAAAGCGCGATCGCTAAACTGGCTAACCAGGGTACTCCCATCCAATCCATGGGATGTACACCTGTAATCCAAAATAGGGCTAACCCTTGGTAACCAATCCCCCAGCAGAAACCATATAAAGCCGTCTGGCGCAGACTTGGCTGATTCACCACTAAGAACCATAAGGGAACCAAAGCAATCCACGCCAAAGACCAGGCTTCCACAGGGGATGGGGTTAATCCCATGAGGATACCACCCAGCAGGGATAATAAGATAGGAGACGCTCGCCAAAGTTGCTTAGGAATAGGCATAAGTGGGTGGACACAATTAAAGTTAGCGGTGGAGATTAGGGAACAGGGAACAGGGAACAGGGAACAGTCAGGGTTTAAGGCTTGTTTACATAACTTAATCTAGTTAAGTTTATTTCCACCAACCTACTTAGTAACAAAGGACTTTAAGAATTGCTTCCCCCTGAAGCAGGATCACCCACTCGTCCTTTTACCCTTTACCTTACCTTTTGCCCAAGAGAATAGGCTAGTAGACTTGAGAAACCAGGAACATTTCTCACCGTACTAGCCCAGATTTGCTTGTTTGTGTTGGAGGTGTTTCTTAATTGTCTTCTATTTTTAATGACTATGACATCAGCAAGAGTTATCAAATAATTTTGCGCGACTTTGCGGATGTCATTTGAGAATAGTTATGACTAATTATTCCCTGAGCGGCACTTGTAACTTGAGTCGCTGAACATCTCCCTCTTCTCCCACAGCCGGAAATAGGTCAAGGGGATCACCAGAGTTGAGGGTATCTCCCACGACAATTCGTAGGCGATCGCTAATGGCAAAGCCGGAATCCACAGAATTCACTCCTGCTTCATCTGGGACAATGGACGAGTTGGTATTGAAGAAGGAAAGGTAATCGTTGGATAGACTGCGACGTTGTACAGTCCGTAGGGATTCACCGGATAACGTAACCGAATTGTCATTCGAGCTAAACGGTGAGTCGGACTGAGCTTGGGCAAGAGGGACTAAGCCAAAGATCGCAGTAGTGATGCTTAAAACAACGAGTGTGTGGCGTCTCATGAGCGCTCTCCCTGGTTTTATAGTGTTGAAAACTTGCTACTGTTTGAGACTGATTATACTTTTCAGCATACCAAGAGTTTGCCGATAAATTTACAATGTGATTAATTTTTTATGGATTGGTTGACCAAATTTGTTACCAAGTTTACAATTTGCAGGCTGGTTAATAATCAATAGATCATTGATCAAGTTTCAGCTATCAACCTCTGTCTTGATCATCAAACTCAAATCCCCAGTCTTCATCTTCATCCTCATCCTCCGGTTCCGCTTGGGGTGGGGATTGGCGGTACGGCGGGGTAATTACTCGATAGTTAGCATCATACACTGCCTCAGATTTGCCAGTCCTTGATTTAGACGTATTAGATTCCCGGTAACTGTAGGAATAAACCGAGTCGGGTTGAGAACGGCGGCTGGGTGCTTGAGGCGGTTCGTAACTACTGCGATCGCTTCCGATACGGCGCTCTTGGCGATCGCGCTCTGTTTCCTCTTCCTCTAATACCTCTTCCTCTGGCTGACTTTCAAACTCATCCCAGTCAAACTCGTCCTCTATGGATGTTGCCGATTCTCCTTCAAAGTTCCACTCTGGAGCAACAGCTTGATCCCAATCTGAACCGGAAGCAGAGGGGGA
Organism: Coleofasciculus sp. C1-SOL-03; assembly: GCF_040220555.1. Classification (NCBI taxonomy): domain Bacteria; kingdom Bacillati; phylum Cyanobacteriota; class Cyanophyceae; order Coleofasciculales; family Coleofasciculaceae; genus Coleofasciculus; species Coleofasciculus sp. C1-SOL-03. The sequence continues at coordinate 3,088 of NZ_JAVJUO010000013.1, read as the reverse complement.
AGGGTTGGGAGGAGGAGGAGGTGGTGGAGGGGGTGGGGGAGGTGGCATTTCTGGTTCAGTTTCCTCTGGTTCAGGTTCCTCCTGCTCAAACTCAACCTCTGATCGCCAGCGATTTGGAGGCGAGGCTTGGGCGGCGCGATTAAACCTCTGAACTCTCCTGGGTCGAAAATTGAGTAATTGTAAGACTAAACTGGTAAGTATGCCGAGTGCGATCGCCAGTCCAATCCATACCGTCAGAGGCAATGCAACCGTTTGCATTCCTAAAAATACGATCGGCAAGACGGGGGCTGACAAATTTGACAAAACAAATATAGCCAGTCCGCCTCCAACCACGCATAACAGTACAATCCGATTCACAGGCATGATCAGTGATTTACAGGTATGGAGAGAGCGCTTACCTCTAACTTACCGCTTTCTTAACATCTGATCCGTTAGTCTTCCCCAGCTTCCCCCGCTCCCCCAGCTCCCCCAGCTCCCCCAGCTCCCCCAACTCCCTCATCTCCCTCATCTTCCCCAGCTTCCCCCGCTCCCCTATCCACTCGATTTGACCGCAACTTGGCATAAATCGTTCAGGGAGCGGATCGCTAACCCGTATTATTAGAAGAGGGGTTAGATTATACAGTCTTGGCATGACGATTATTTGGGAACTCGATTTCTATTCACGTCCAATCTTGGACGACAATCAAAAGAAGCTCTGGGAAGTCTTAATTTGTGAGAGTCCTTTAAACATCCACCAATCCACAGACGACTTATTTCAGTACGCGCAGTTTTGCTCCAACCAACAGGTCAACTCCTTATGGTTGCGGCAATCCTTAGAAGAGGCGATCGCTGCATCGGGACAAACACCGACAAAAATTCGCTTTTTCCGGCGTCAGATGAACAACATGATTACTAAAGCCTGCCAAGAGTTAGGCATTCCTGCGATCGCCAGTCGTCGCACATACACGCTAGATCACTGGCTCAACCAGCGGATCAAGGACGTTTATCCCCAGCAACCCGGATATCAGTCCTCAGCCGCCGCCTCTGCCTTTGTGCGCTACCAACCTCAAGTTCCTCAACCCTTACCCGACACCATCCAGGGACAAAAATGGGCATTGGTTAGCTTGGAAGCCGAAGCATTTGCTGATATGGATGAGTGGGACATTGACTTTGGCGAAGCTTTTCCCCTGTCAATGATGGAGCTGGCTCCCGATACCCGCATTCCTGGCATGATTATTTTCTCCGATCGCGCCAAAGCCTTAGCCGCATGGATGTCGGGTTTAGAACTGGCGTTTGTTAAATTTCAAGGAGGTGTCACTCCTCGGTTATTACTGGAAACGGGTGCTAGTGATAGCTGGATCTTAGCCAACCTCACCGATGCCCAAACCCTAGCGGAAGCTCAAGGCTTTGAATCTGCCAAAGAAAACGCCCAGTTTGTCCATTTTCTCGCCGTGCAGTCAACACCAACCTCAGAAACCTTTGCTGGATTTTGGTTGTTGCAAGAATTAACGTAGCGCCGAATGGGTTAGGGGTTTACCACCAATGCGCCAGAAACATAAACAGAATAATTAACCCTAAACATTATGGAGTCTCCGAATTTGTCACCCGCCTTGTCCTCCGAACAACTCTTAGATCTGGCACTCAAAGCTGGAGCCAAGGATGCTGAGGTCTATCAGTCGCGATCGCTGTCTCGCCCTGTACTTTTTGAAGCGAATCGCCTCAAGCGGCTAGAAAGTAGTCAATCAGAAGGGGTGGCGCTGCGCTTATGGAAAAACGGACGTCCCGGATTGGCGGTGGCTTATGGGGCGGTGAATCCTCAAGACTTAGTGGATCGCGCCATCGCCATTAGCGCCTTGAATGAACCAGAATCGGTGGAACTCACACCGGGGGGACATCCTGAAGATTATCCCGACTTGGGTCAATCCGTGGCGGTTGAAGACTTGGTTGTCATGGGCAAAGAAGCGATCGCCAAAATTCGGGACGCAAATCCAGAGGTTCTGTGTACCGCCGAATTGGAATGTGAAGCCGAAACCATCCGCTTGATCAACTCTCAAGGCTTAGATTGTCACTACACCGACACCACACTCAACTGTTTTGTCTCCGTCGAATGGGTGCGTGGCGATGACTTTTTATGCGTCTCGGATGGTCAAACCCAACGGGAACAGCTTAACGCCGATAAAGTTGTCAAAGCGATTCAGCAACGCCTCAACTGGGCGCAAAATAACGTTTATCCCCCGATCGGTCAAGTGCCAATTTTGCTCACCGCCAAAGCCGCTGATTTACTCTGGGATACTGTCCAAACCGCATTGAATGGGAAACAGGTGTGGGAAAGGGCTTCCCCCTGGAGCGATCGCTTGGGTCAAGTGGTCAGTTCCCTTAACCTAAGTCTTGCTCAACACCCGAATACTGGTCCGTATAGTTGTCCGTTTGATGACGAAGGAACACCCACCCGACCCCTATTATTAATCCGCGAAGGACAATTGCAGCAGTTTTATTGCGATCGCACCATCGGGCGATTACTGGGAGTTGGCAGTACAGGGAATGGATTTCGCCCCAGTTTAGGCAGTTATCCCACCCCAGGGCTAGTCAATATCATGGTGCAACCCGGTAAAGGCTCATTGAGAGACTTACTGATGCAACTAGATGATGGATTAGTCATCGACCAAATCCTCGGTGGTGGGGCTGGCATATCCGGTGACTTTTCTGTCAATGTAGATTTAGGGTATCGCGTCTGCAACGGTACGATCATCGGTCGGGTGAAAGACACCATGGTTGCGGGTAACGTCTACACTGCCCTCAAGCAGATTATTGCCTTGGGTGAAGATGCAGAATGGAATGGTCCATGTTATACCCCATCCTTAGTTTTAGAAGGACTCTCAGTGACGGCTTCTGAGCAAACCTCTATTTTGATTTAGGCGATGGGGTGAGGGGGAGATGGGGTGAGGGGGAGCAGGGGGAGATGGGGTGAGCTGACAGGTGTAGGTTTTTTATTTTATGGTTGGGACAAGACAAGGAGGGCAAGGGGGACAAGAGGACAAGGGAGGAAAACCGTACAGAATCTTGTTCGGTCAAGCTAACTTCTAAAAGCCGAAACGCCCTATTTTTCGTT
>NZ_JAVJUO010000012.1:0-39784 GCF_040220555.1 Coleofasciculus sp. C1-SOL-03 | reverse complement strand
GAACGAAAAATCGGGCGTTTCGGCTTTTAGAAGTGAGTTTGACCGAACAAGATTCTGTACGGTTTTCCTTCCTTGTCCTCTTGTCCACCTTGCCCTCCTTGTCTTGCCCCAACCGCACAGTAAAAAACCTACACCTGTCAGACGAGGGGGGTCCGGAGTTGGGGTTAGGGGATGAGGGGGAAATGTCGAGAAGTAGATAGACACAGCTTAAAACCTTACCAGCATTGATTTTCTCGCCTGTAGTTGACACCAATGGGCATTGCCGTGCCCCTACCATAAATGGCGTTTGTGCGTAAGTCCTGAGAAAGTGATCAAGTCCGTATGACTGTGTAGGGGCGGGTTTTACCCATAACGTTCCGGCTCAAACCACTACCTGAACTAAACCCGCCCCGACTGATCCTTCGCTTCACTCAAGGACATGGTTTTGAGTTACGATCTCAAGTGACTATGATAGATAGTACAATTGTTCATCTCACTGGGGAACAGGTGATTGGGGATTGGAGATTGGGATTGGGGAAGTTTTGACCCTTCGCTTTGCTAGTCGGGCATGGCGCGTGAGTTAACTCCCTGATCTTCCCTATCTCCCCCATCTCTCTCATCTTCCCCTTGTCTCCCTTACATCCTGAAGCCGCGTGAGTTACGAACCCCTCCATCACAAATATCGCCCTCAGACGTTTGCCGATTTGGTTGGTCAAGAAGCGATCGCGCAAACCCTCACGAATGCGATTCGTCAAGAGAAAGTTGCCCCGGCTTATTTGTTCTGTGGTCCTAGAGGGACGGGGAAAACCTCGTCAGCGCGGATTTTAGCCAAATCCCTTAACTGTCTGACTACCGATAAGCCAACACCTCAGCCTTGCGGGACTTGTGACGTTTGTCGCACGATCGCTCAAGGCACCGCCCTAGATATCACCGAAATTGATGCGGCGAGTAATACCGGGGTGGATAATATTCGGGAAATTATTGAACGCGCTCAATTTGCCCCCGTTCAATGTCGTTACAAAGTGTATGTGGTGGATGAGTGTCACATGCTGAGTAGTGCGGCGTTTAATGCATTACTCAAAACCCTAGAAGAACCGCCCAATCATGTTGTTTTTGTCTTAGCCACCACCGATCCGCAACGAGTTTTACCCACGATTATTTCTCGCTGTCAACGGTTTGATTTTCGTCGGATTCCCTTGGCGGCAATGGTAAAACATCTGCAAGAGATTGCCAGCAAAGAAAGCATTAATATTACAACAGAAGCGATTACCTTAGTGGCACAAGTGGCACAAGGGGGATTACGAGATGCTGAAAGTTTGCTAGATCAACTCAGCTTGTTAGCCGGAGAAATAACCGTAGAATGTATTTGGGATTTAGTCGGGGCAGTACCCGAACGAGACTTATTAGCACTCAGCCAAGCGATCACGGATAATAATGCTCAAGCCGTTCTCGACTGTTGCCGCAATTTAATGGATCGGGGACGAGAACCGTTAGTGGTGCTGCAAAATTTAGCTGGATTTTATCGGGATTTACTCATTGCCAAAACCTCACCCAGTCGTCAAGATTTAGTCGCAGTGACACCGCCAACCTGGAAAGAGTTAGGCGAGTTGGCTCAATCAATGGAGACAACGGATATTTTACGGGGACAACAACATTTAAAAAGCAGTGAAGTCCAGGTTAAAAACACAACCCAACCGCGTCTGTGGTTAGAAGTCACCCTGTTAGGCTTATTACCCGACGCATTGCGCGTAGAATCAGGGGCGACTCAGACGCGATCGCACTCCCAAACCCGTCAACCGAGAACCCCCCAGCCGCCAAACCCTCAACCTCGTTCTCAGCAGGACTCTCCCCCCCCTGCGGTTGCACCTCCAACGCCAACTCCTCAACCCACTACCTCAACCCCTGAGACTCAATCCCCCCCTCCCGTCCCAGCCTCACCCTCATCTGTGCCACCAGCCGATCATCAGACAGTTCCTGCTGTTCCTGTTTCCGAACAATCGGCGAATATGGAACAAATTTGGCAACATATTTTGAGCAATTTGCGACCCTTAAGTACCAAAGAATTATTGCGTCAGCAGTGTCATTTATTAAGTTTTGATGGAACCGTGGCACAAATAGAGATCAGTTCTCAACCCTTGTTAAACTATGCCAAAAAGAACCTATCCAATATTCAAGCCGCCTTTCAAAGGGTTTATCAGAAAGATATCAAAATCATGTTTCAAGTGGGTAAAACATCGGCTAAACCCGCAGCGACAAATCGAGAACCTGTTACACCGTCACCGTCTAAATCACCCTCACCTGTAGAAGATGAAGACAATCAGGACAATAGAAAAACACAAGAAACAGTTATTCCCCAACCGGAACGTAAAATAGTTTCAGCCAATGAAACTTCCTCACATCAGGAGGAAGAAACTACCTCTGTTTCTCTCCCTGACTCTTCGATATCAGCACCGATAGGGACGGGAGACTGGGATGAGGAGAAAATAAAAGATGCCGTAACTGCCTTGGAGAAATTTTTTAATGGTAGTGTGATTAATCTAGAGGATGAATTGAATCTGCCGACATTGGAGACAAGCTCATCCACAGAAGCAACCAAGCCAACCCCACCTCCGCTTCCATCCCAGTCATTTAATCAGACCGATTCAATCCCAATTCAAAACCAGCAAACACCCGATACAACACCCAAAAATTCGGTGCCACAATCAAGGCGATCAGACACCTTTGAATATGATGAAAATGGCGATATTGCGTTTTGAATATGTTGGTAGCAATAAACCCAATTATGAAACATCTTGAAGGTAAAATCACAGTAGTCACAGGGGCAACGCGGGGTCTAGGCAAGGGAATTGCGATCGCCCTAGGTGAAGCTGGGGCGACGGTGTATATTACAGGACGTACCCTGGAACGTTTAACCTCTGATCAGGGTGTATCCGGGAGTCTCCAGGAAACCCAATCCGCCGTTGAAGAAGTCGGTGGCGTCTGCATTCCCATGCAAGTGGATCACAGTGACGATGAGCAAGTGCGTTTGCTGTTTGAGCGTATCCAGGATGAACAGGGACAACTTGACCTGCTGGTTAATAATGCTTACGCCGGGGTACAAGCCTTAACAGATGCTTCAGGAAAGCCGTTCTGGGAGAGTGAACCGAATTTGTGGGATGCTTGCAATAATGTCGGGCTGCGGAGTCACTATGTTGCCAGTATTTTTGCCGCCCGGATGATGACCCCCCATCAGCAAGGACTTATTTGTACCATTTCCTCTTGGGGTAGTTTATCCTATATTTTTAGTCCTCCCTACGGTGCAGGTAAATCAGCGTGCGATCGCCTAGCGGCAGATATGGCGATTGAACTCAAACCTCAGAATATTGCATCCCTGTCAATTTGGCCCGGAATTGTGGGGACGGAAAAATTTACTCAGTTTGCTGCCAATATGGATGAAAGTACGGCGGCTGACCCGAAAAACTCAGCCATCAAAGAAAGGTACAACTGGGAAACACCGTTACTCACCGGACGAGTGATTGCCGCCCTAGCTACAGATTCCACGGTGATGCGACGAACCGGACGGGTGCAGATTGCGGCGGAGTTGGCTAAACACTACGGATTGGTAGACAAAAACGGGGAACGTCCTGTATCGTTACGGTCTCTGCGTTTCGTGCTTCCCCTTGTCTTTCCCGCCCTGAGAAAATACCCCTGGCTGGTACCTAATATTAATATACCTTGGTCACTGCTACTGCTACAATCACTCAGCTCACCGAAAATAGGGGCTGCTGAATAAGTAGTTGTGGTGGGGGAAGATGGGGGAGCTGGGGAAGCTACAGTCCCTGTGTGGTAAGCTTCCTGGTTCATTAAAGCTGATAGTTTAGCACACTAAGTCTGGAAGACCCTGATTTGACCAAAATCGGTTCCCAGGATATCACCGCCGATCAGTTTACCGCGAACGGGAAGGTTTTCACCCTGATGTCACTAAATGTAATCAGTGTAACTAACCTCTCACTTCCCTACCCCACTCTCTCCAATAAATCTGTGAAATCAGTGTTTTGACGAATGACAAATGACGAATGACCACCTACCACCAAATCAAGCGTCGAGGTGGAAAGCCTGACTCTTCCCACGAGTCCCCGGCTTCTTTCAAAACAGCATCCAGTTCAGCGACGGTAAACTCGTAACCATCAGTAGCCGCCATTTCCACAAACTCTTCCTTGGTTTTGAGGGCGTCGTATTTAGCTCGCAATTTTTTATCTTTTCCGCCTGCTTCGAGTAAATTGATCACATTATCTTGAGACATCGTTGCTAACCTCTCTTAGAAACCTGGGTAATACCAATTCGGTAAGACATTACACTTGATCTACCCCACCATTTACACCACCTCACCTGACTAAGGGAAGGTTAGGAGGCGTGACTATTCTGCCGAAGAAATAGGATGAGATAGCTCAACTTCTGAGTAGTATCTCAGCCTCTCCTGTGGTTTTTTGTATTTAAACTATCTTTTTGAGACTATTTTTTCCTGAGAAATATTGCAATTTATTGCTATAAAATTAAACTTGTTTACAATCAATTACATTCAGGCAGAGTTATGCAAACAAGCGTCTCAAAAAATAACCGAACCCCTACTTAGGCTGAATCACTTCAAAGTCGGACTCATCCAGAGACAACATCAGAGGAACGTCATTCGGATTCATTAAATTTTGTTCTAAGCGGACGATCCAACGTCCTGACTCTTCACGACCTTGGATAATCCCCTGAATACCCGCAGCATATTCAGGGCGGATAACCCGAATTAAAGTTCCTACCTTGACCATTAGCCCAATAGTATTTGCTTTCCCTTCCCTAAGCATGAGGGACGTTCTCTGATTTTAACCCAATTTTAACCTTTTCTTATACAAAAGAATACATTGGGTGACAAGTTTGTAGATCCCGGTTTTTGTCAAGGTTTCCGGACATAATAGTCAGTTATTGTTTCATCAAAATCAGTCGCAACGGGTCTAAACGAACGTACCAGGGAAAGGGACGATCTTTGAGATTCGCCCATTTTTCCTTATAAACCTCAACTTGTAGGTGATAGTCCTGGGAGTGAGATGGAGGCTGATGCAGTCTAATATATAAGGTTGTCCGGTGTTGCGTCTCACTGGTCATCACCAGCCAGCAGGGAAAGGTATTCTCTCCATCGGGATGCTGGGGAAAGGTGAAATGGTGGGCGCGAATTCCTACATACGTTAATCCGTCGGGGATGGGTTCAACCACCTGAAGCGTACAGCCCCAGTCTAGCGCCTTAATTTTTTGGGGTTCAATCATCCGGGCGGTGGAAAAGTTTTTACATTCAGTAACCTGGGCGACTTCAAAGCTAGGAGGACGTTCAAAAATAGTCTCTTTGGTATCATCAGCAATGATTTTTCCCTGGGAAAGAATCAACAAATTATGGCAGATTCGATAAGCTTCTTCTAGCTTATGAGTGACAAATAGGGTCACGCCTTCATACGTGGAAAGCGTTTCACTCAACAGCCTTTCAATCCGGCTGCGTAAATAGGTATCCAGGGCGGAAAGGGGTTCATCTAAGAGTAAGGCTTCTGGATGTATTGCCAAAGCCCTAGCAAGGGCAACTCGCTGTTGCTGTCCGCCGGAAATTTGCTCAGGATAGCGGTTTTCTAAGCCTTGAAGTTGCATCATTTCCATATATTTAGAAATGCGCTGTCTACGTTCCAGTTTAGGCAAATCTTGCAGACCAAAGCCAATATTTTGGACAATGGTTAAATGGGGAAATAGGGCATAATTTTGAAACACAAAACCAATTCGGCGTTGGCGACTGGGAATATTAATCCGCCGTTGCGAATCAAACAAAACTCGTCCATTGAGAACAATTCGCCCCTGACTGGGTGAGTCTAATCCCGCAATGCAGCGCAGCGTCATGCTTTTACCCGAACCGGATGTGCCTAAGAGTCCTAATGGCTGTCCATTAGCTTCTAATTGGGCGTCTAAGGTAAATCCAGGTAACTGCTTTTTCAGGTTAACAAAAAGTCCTTTATTGCCATATCTGATATCATGTCCAGTTGAATACTTACATTTTGGTGGAGAAAAGGCAGAGGGCAGAAGGCAGAGGGCAGAAGGGAAGGAGGAAGGTTGCAAGGGAGAAGGGAATAATGACTGATGAGAAGGACATGGTGTGACCCCCCTTGCTGAGGGAGGACGTCGATAACCTAGCGGGTTTTTCGTGGCATGATGAAAGAAGGATAGTAGAGTTGCCACGTAATCCGTTGTGATCGATAACCAATGCGCGATCGCGTGCCATTTGGCGGAGTGCTGTGTTCCTGACCAGTAGTGAATTGTAGCGATTACCAAGAGTGCGATCGCCACCATCAGCAGCACCCAGTTTAACGCCTCCCCCATCTTACCTGCTTCTGCGGCAAAGAAGATCGCGATCGGCATAGTTTGAGTTTTGCCAGGAATACTACCTGCTAACATTAATGTGGCACCAAATTCTCCTAAAGCCCTAGCAAAGGCTAAAATCGTTCCCGAAACCACGCCAGGTAATGCCAAAGGTAATAGAATCTGCCAAAAAATTCGCCATTCTGATGCCCCTAATGTCTGAGCGCAATGAATCAAATCCTTGTCAATTTGTTCAAAGGCACTCAGTACCGTTTTATACATCAAAGGAAACGCCACAACTGTAGCCGCAATTACCGTTGCTGACCAGGAAAATATTACCGTAATTCCTAATTGCTTTAACAGTTGTCCCACGGGACTATTTCTGCCCAAAAGGAGTAGTAGCAGAAAACCGATAACCGTTGGTGGTAGTACCAACGGCAGGGTAAAAAACCCATCAATTAATCCTTTGGCTTTACCGCGATAGCCATACATCCATCGGGCGGCGATGATTCCCACTAAGAAAGCGAAGATTGTCGCGACAAATGCAGTTTTTAGAGAAATCCACAGCGGAGATAAATCTGAATAGGGCATTCTATTCGTCCAGTAATCGAATTATGGCGAGAAGGTTGGGGGATGGTTCGATTGATAATATCTCAGCTTTTCTTAGGGTTTTCTGTAGTTTAACTATCTTTTTTCTATATTAGGTTTGTAGTAGGGAACCTTAGCCGATAAACCTAAGCTATAAACTCGCCTCGATTAAACGGTGAAATGGCAGGATTATTTTTTTTAACGCTCCAGGTACGCAGAGGTACGCGCAGAGGTACGCAGAGGGAGTTGGCGGTTGGGGAAGGACATTTACAACAGTAGGGGCGCAAGGCTTGCGCCCAAGGTATAGTATCTCATTCAATCAGGAAACTCTATATTTGAAACTGTTAATTGCCAGCCAAGCTAAAACCATAGTCTTCAAACATCGCCAAATTCTGGTGGCGCGACCGGGTTAAAATGGGACTTTGTTTGTAGTAAGCGCTTTAGTGCTTTAACGCCTAGCTGGAGTTGGCTCAAGCCCTCACTACGAACCAAATCTATTTCACCAAATTAGCTGGGTCACGCCGCCATCGTGCGTTCCCGTTCGCGCAGCGTTCCCGTTCGCGCAGCGTTCCCGTTCGCGCAGCGTTCCCGTTCGCGCAGCGTTCCCGAAGGGTAGGGTAGGGTAGGGTAGGGTAGGGTAGGGTAGGGTAGCGTAACGCACCATTACTCAGTTGAAACTGTTAATTGCTAGCTAAGTTGAAACCATACGCTTCAAACACAGTTTTAGCAGGTTCAGTAGAGAGAAACTGCACAAATGCCTTGGCTGAATCCGGATGTTTACTCTCTTTTAATACCGCAACTGGATAAATAATTGGTGCGTGAGACGTTTCTGATGCCGTGGCGACAACTTTGACATTATCTGATACGTTAGCATCCGTGGCATAGACTAAACCTGCCTCAACATTCCCGGTTTCTACATAAGAGAGGACTTGGCGCACATCTTTGGCGAAAACCAATTTAGATTGGATGGGTTTATACAAATTCAGTGAAGTTAGGACTTCTTTCCCATATTGTCCAGCGGGTACACTTTCCGGGTCGCCAATTGCAATTTTGCTCACTTTATCAATCGTTAATTCTTTGAAATTAGAAAGATTTGTTTTATCCTTTGGTGTAACCAGAACAATTGAGTTTTTCAATAAGTCTTTGCGCGTCTCAGTTAACAGTAAATCTTTCTCTTGCAAAGCATTCATCTGTTTTGGCGCGGCGGACAGAAAGACATCCACAGGCGCTCCCTGTTCGATTTGCTGTTGCAGAGAACCGGAGGAGCCAAAGTTATAGGTAATGATAACGTGAGCTTGTTCTTGAGTATACAACGGCGCGATCGCTTTCATGGCATCCTGGAGACTAGCTGCCGCTGATACCGTAATTTCTACCGATTCGGGTGACGTGGCGGAAGGGTTCGGAGGTGTTCCTTGAGAACAACCCACGACGATTAAAAAAGCCGCCACCATCCATGCCATTGAGAAAACACGTCGTTTTTTCATTTCCCTGTTGCCTCAGCTAATGACTGACAGAAGGTGTTGATAGGATCATCGTATTAATCTGAACCATGACTTACCAACTTAGTTGGTATATTACGCCAATGCCTAGAAAAAGGAAAAGAAGCCTATGCTGTAATTCAGTCTACGAATGTCATAATTGCTAAATATTGATTGTAGAAACGTAGCATGGCACGTCTGGGAGGGTTTTGTAGAAACGTTATCATCAATAAATCAAAGCAAGTCCCTAAACCCGCCCCTACAAACCATTTCTACCTGGATATCAGCAGGCTTGGCATAATAGGGAGCGGTTAACACTAACCCATCTACGCCAGTTGCTGCATAATTGGCAATATTAGCGTCATTAATCCCGCCAGCCGCCAGAGTAATTAGCGTTGGATTCATGGACTTGAGTTGGGGAATTGCCTCGGCTAATGTCTCGGCGTTCATTTTATCAAATTGAATCCCATCAATGCCTGAAGCGGCTAGGTTCAAGGCGGTAGCCATATCTTTAACTTCAACAATGACTTTCTTTTCCTTAACCTGGCGCTTAATTACGGGGAGTTGCTGAATGAGGGAGTCAATCCCACCCAGAAAGTTGAGATGCTGTTGGAAGATTAAGACGGTTTCTGAGACTCCCAGTCGATGAGGATATGCCCCACCTGCTAAAATGGCTTTCACGGCGATAGGTTTTGTTCTTGGGATGACTTTGCGAGTGGTATAAAGCATCACATCTTGATTTGCCGCTTGTGCTATCTGCACCAGATTGTAGGTTTTGGTGGCGACTCCACAAGCATATTCCAGTAAATTCTGGGCAGGTTTCCAAGCCAGATGCAAGGCGGCGGCGTTTCCGGTAGCACTGAGAAAGGTGACACCTGCGTCCAAGATTTCACCTGTCGCCAAGATTGCTGTCACCTCTGCCCCAGTTTGGCGTAAGATACTGGCGGCGTCTTCGGTGCAGGCTAGAACGGTTTTGGCGCGAGTGGTAAAGCGGATTGTCCCCATGCGATCGCCAATCCCTAACACTTGAGTGGTTAAATCAAAATAGGGAACGTCTTCTTGGATTAACTGTTCGATAAACTGCTGTGAGATAAAAACCATTACCTATGTCGCATTTTTGCCTTCGGTCGTCTGACTAGGCTATATCAGTTCTGCGAGGGTAAAAGTGAGTAAAATAATACAATTTACTGTTTTCATCAAAATATTCAGCAAAATCAGAAAATTCAGTGATTTTTGGTATTATTAGCTGGTGAACCAATGACTAAAGCAGGGATTGAACTATGGAAATTAGCGCTCGCAATACCTTTAAAGGAACAGTAAAAAAGGTTGTACCTGGCTCTGTGAACAGTGAGGTGACAATAGAAGTTGCTCCTGGGGTGGAAATGACGGCAATTATCACCAAGTCTTCTGCGGAACGACTCGGTCTCGCCGAGGGCAAGGAAGCGTATGCTGTTGTTAAAGCGACAGATGTCATGGTGGCAACCGATTAAAGGGTTTGTAATTGAACGCAGGTTGCCCCATATCCTCAGTTTTCACCAGTCAACAGCCGCCCGGAATCGTAGGGGCGCACAGACGTGCGCCCTGACTACAGACGTGCGCCCTGACTTAATTAGGATAGAACTGTCTCCTCTAACAAAAATTGTCAGCCAAGCGGGAATCCTGATAAAAATGTTTTCAAAACTACATATTATCGGGGGATAGTGTTATACATTTTTAACGTAATCTTCATAAAAAATAAATATTGAAGTTAGATTGCAAAAAAAAACGATTTATTGCTTAGCTTTAAGAAAAACAAATAATATTATTTTTTTGTTTCAAAGCAGCCCCAAAATTCAGATTAATCAGTAAAGATACCTAGTATAAGCAGTGTCACTGTAGTGTTCTTCTATTGAATTTGGTGCAACAAAGGCGATGCTATCTCACAATCGGGGCATCCTAGTTTTCATTGACCCGGCTATTAAGAACTATTCTACATTAGTTAAAGGCATTATTCCAGAAGCTGTAGGAATTGTCCTTGACCCAAGGGTAGATGGGGTCAAACAAATTACCAAAATTTTAGCTGGATGCCGAAACATTCAAGCGATTCATATTGTTTCTCACGGCTCACCAGGATGTTTATATCTAGGTAATAGTCAGCTCAACATCTCGACACTTCAAGATTACGCTAGGGACTTACAACGCTGGTCTGAGGCGCTAACGGCTGATGCAGATATCCTAATTTATGGTTGTAATGTGGCAGCAGAGTTACCCACATTATTGCCTCAAGGCATCTCTTTTATCGATTGGTTGAGTCAGTTAACGGGTGCAAAGATAGCGGCTTCTGTCAATCTCACAGGCAGTGCGGCTTTAGGGGGTGACTGGGATTTGCAAGTTAGAACGGGTGAGATTAAGGCATCGTTGGCATTTCCGGCAGATGTGATGACGGCGTATGATGCGGTTTTGGCAAGTAGCAGCATTAATCCTGATGACGATTTAGAACAGACGGTCAATTTAGTGACCCGACCGGAAGCCATTATTGCCGCACAAAGTAATAGTTTGCAGTCATTTTTAAACTTAGCTGACCTGAATGGCTCTAATGGCTTGGTTATCGAAAATATTGAAGGCGGGGATGCCTTGGTCAGTCGTGCTGGTGATATCAACAACGATGGCATTGAGGACTTAATTATTGGGTTACCTTTTACCGCTTCCGGTGGAACCTCTCCTAGTGGAGCTGTAGTGTTTGGCAGTTCTCAAGTCGGGGCAGGTGGCACAGTACAACTATCTGACCTAAATGGCAGTAATGGCTTTGTTATTCCGAGCGGTGGGGACTTTTTAGGTATCTTAGTTCGTGATACCGGAGATATTAACAATGATGGCATCGATGATCTGATGATTGGATCATCTTGGGCTGGTTCTGGCGGAGCCATTTATACGGTGTTTGGTGATGACCAGATAGGTGCAACGGGAACCCTAGGAAATGCTGATGGAGTTGTCATTAATGGCGTAACTGATTTAGCAACGGGTGGCATATTTAGCGAAGTTGGAGACATCAACAATGATGGGATTAATGATCTGATTATTTTGATTCCGGATAATTTTGGCGGTGGAGACATTGGTGTGGTATTTGGTGGTTCTCAGGTCGGTGAAACTGAAACGATAGAACTATCTGAACTCAATGGTAGCAATGGCTTTGTCATCAATAGTAATAGTCTTCTGGGAATCACACTCTTCAACAAAGCTATCAGTACGGGAGATATTAATGATGATGGAATTGATGATTTGATGATTGGGGGAGAGCAGGCTAGCAATGGTCAAACCGTTGTCATTTTTGGTAATTCTCCTGTGTGGGCAAATGGCACATTGGAACTATCTGACTTGGATGGCAGTAATGGCTTCGTGATTAACGGTATTAACACCGATGCTCAATCAGGCTTTTCGCTTAGTAGTGTCGGAGATATTAATAACGATGGAATGGGAGACTTGCTCATTGGATCTCCTGGTGCTGGGGAAAGCTATGTCATTTTTGGTAATCCCCAAGTTGGGGCGACGGGGATGCTCGAACTATCTGACTTGGATGGCAATAATGGCTTCGTGATTAATGGTATTAATCCAGATGATAAATTAGGTTTCTCTGTTAGTGGTGTCGGGGATATTAATGGTGATGGTATTAATGACTTAGTGATAGGAGCGCCTGATGCTGATACCAATAGTATGAGTGATACTGGAGCCAGCTATGTGGTGTTTGGTGGTTCTCAGATTGGCGCGACGGGAACGCTGGAGTTATCGGAACTCAACGGTAGTAATGGTTTTGTCATTAATGGCATTGATACAGATGACAATTTAGGCATTTCAGTTAGTGATGCCGGAGATATTAACGGTGATGGTCTTAATGACTTGATTGTCGTAGACCAGGGTGGTGAAGTTATCAATAATCAGGATGACTCGATGTATCTTGTTTTTGGTAATACTCCACCAAAACTTGACCTGAATGGCAGCACTTCCGGGATTGATTATACAGCTACATTTACGGCAACGCCTATCCCAATTACGGAGAGTGGATTCACGCTTACTGATGCTAATAGTACCACTGTTGCTAATACGACGGTACAAATTACCAATCTTTTAGATGGTGTCGATGAAGTTCTCTCTGCTAATACAAGTGGTACGAATATCACGGCTCAATATAATGTCAACACCGGGATGTTGAGTCTGGCTGGTGTAGATACGGTTGCCAATTATCAGCAGGTTCTGGGAACAGTTACCTATCAAAATACTGCCACGACACCTGACACCACAAATCGCACGATTGAATTTGTGGTGAATGATGGAGGAACTCACAGTAATCTTAGTTCTCTAGCAACCACCACTGTCTCATTTAACAGCGCTCCCAATTTTACCAGTACGGAACTTACTGGAGTTGATGAAGATAACTCCTATCTCTATAACATTACCACCAGTGATTCGGATAGTGGAGATACGTTGACGATTAGCGCGACGACGTTACCGGGATGGCTGAGTTTTACAGACAATGGTGATGGTACAGCGATACTAACTGGAACTCCTACCAATGATCAAGTGGGTAACCATAATGTGGAATTAGTGGTAACTGATAGCGCTGGAGCGACGGATACTCAAATCTTTGATATTACGGTTGCCAATACTAATGATGCGCCGACACTCACCACAGCAATTCCTGACCAAAATACCACGACGGGTAGTTCAGTAAATTGGGATATTAGTAGCAATTTCATTGATATTGATGTCGGGGATACTCTGACTTACGCCGCCACGAATTTACCCACGGGGTTGAGTCTGGATACGGGTACGGGGATAATTAGCGGTACGGTGGCTGATAGTGCGATCGCGACTCACGGCATTACGGTTACAGCATCGGATGGCAATGGCGGTAGTGTTAGTGACACATTTGATGTCACAGTCGGCAATAGTTTGCACTCATTCTTTAATCTAGCCAACCTTAATGGCAATAATGGCTTTATCATCAATGGCATTCATGAAAATAATTTTTCAGGTGTCTCAGTCAGTGATGCTGGAGACATTAACAATGATGGCATTGATGACCTGATCATCAGGGCTCATTTATTTGACTCTGAGAATACTCTAATCGCAGGAGAAAGCTATGTGGTGTTTGGTGATGCCAATGTAGGAACAAGTGGCACACTGGAATTATCTGACCTGAATGGCACTAACGGCTTCATTATCACTGGTATTGATCCCGGAGATCAATTAGATGACTACTCAGTTAGTAATGCTGGAGATATTAATAATGATGGGATTAATGACCTAATTATTGGAGCCTCAACCGCTCAACCTAATGGCACGAATAAGGCAGGAAAAAGCTATGTAGTGTTTGGTCATTCCCAAGTGGGAACAGGAGGGAGTCTAGACCTATCTACGCTTAATGGTAGCAATGGTTTTGTGATCAACGGTATTGATGAAGAGGACTACTCAGGTAGCTCAGTCAGTAATGCCGGGGATGTTAACAATGATGGCATTGATGACTTAATTATCGGGGCTAAATTGGCTGATCCTAACGGCAATATTAGAGCTGGGGAAAGCTATGTGGTTTTCGGTGGCACAACTGTGGGAAACAGTGGCATTCTAGAGCTATCTTCTCTCAATGGCACTAATGGTTTTGTTATCAATGGTTTTGATGCAGAAGACCAATCGGGGACTTCCGTCAGTCACGTCGGAGATATTAACCACGATGGGATCAATGACATTATTATTGGGGCGCTTTGGGCTGACCCCAACGGCAGTTTGGTCACAGGAGCCAGCTATGTAGTATTTGGCAGTTCTCAGGTGGGGGTAGGAGGTATCCTGGAGTTATCCTCCCTCAATGGTAGTAATGGCTTTATCATCAATGGCATTAATCAGGGCGACACTTCAGGCATTTCAGTTAGTGATGCTGGAGATATTAACAATGATGGTATTGATGACCTGATTATCGGAGCTTATGGAGGTGATCCCAACGGCAAGTCGGCGGCAGGAGAAAGCTATGTAGTTTTTGGTGGCACAACTGTGGGAAATAGTGGCACCTTGGAGCTATCTGCTCTCGATGGCAGCAATGGCTTTGTGATTAATGGTATTGATGAGAATGATTTCTCAGGTCAACCCGTTCGGGCGGCTGGAGATATCAACAAAGATGGCATTGATGATTTAATTATCTCAGCTCATAACGCTGCTCCTAATGGTAAGAGTGAAGCAGGAGAAACCTATGTCGTATTTGGTGGCACAACTGTGGGAGCCAGTGGCACATTAGAGCTATCGTCTCTCAATGGCAGCAATGGGTTTGTAATTAACGGTATTGATGCAGGAGACTACTCAGGCTGGTCAATCAGCTATGCCGGAGATGTTAACAATGATGGGGTCGATGATATCATTATTGGAACTCTTGGAGGTGATCCCAATGGTGAAAGTGATGCCGGAGAAAGCTATGTGATTTTTGGTAATGCACCATCAGAACTTGATCTGAATGGCAGCACTTCCGGGATTGATTATACGGCTATATTTACAGCAACGCCTATCCCAATTACGGAGAGTGGGTTTACTCTAACTGACTTTAACAGCACAACTGTCGCTAATACTACAGTACAAATTACCAATCTCTTGGATGGTGCCGATGAAGTTCTCTCGGCTAATACTACTGGTACGAATATCACGGCTCACTATAATGCCAATACTGGGATGTTGAGTCTGGCTGGTGTAGACACGGTTGCCAATTATCAGCAGGTTCTGGGAACGGTTACTTATACCAATACTGCCACTGCACCTGACACGAGCGATCGCACGATTGAATTTGTGGTGAATGATGGGGCGACTCACAGTAATCTTAGTTCCCTGGCTACAACTACTGTCTCATTTAACAGCGCTCCGATCGCGAATGATGATACAGTGACGACTGATGAGGATACGGCTGTCACGATTACTGTTCTCGATAACGACAGCGACCCAGACAATAATACCCTGAACCTCAGTAGTATTGATACGACCAACACTCAAGGAATCGTCACGCTCAATCCTGACAATACCCTCACCTACAATCCAGATACAGCATTCCAGTCTCTTGGACAAGGTGAAACCACGACGGATAGCCTTACCTATACTCTCAGCGATGGGAATGGCGGTACGGCTACAGCTACGGTTACCGTCACAGTTACAGGGATTAACGATACACCCACGCTTACCCCGGTCAACAAAACAGGTGACGAAGATACCGTTATCTCATTCAGCGCCAATGATTTTACCACCGCTTTTAATGACCCGGAAGGTACAAGTCTCAGTCAAATTAGTGTAATTTCCTTGCCCAATCAAGGGGTCTTAAATCTCAATGGAAATACAGTGCAAGCGGGTGATGAAATTACAGTGGCTGACCTAGATAATCTTACTTTTACCCCGGATGCTGATTTCAACGGCAATAGCAGTTTTGTTTGGAATGCTTCAGATGGTACAAACTTTGCGGCTGGGACAACTGTAAATATGACCATTAACGCGGTTAATGACAACCCAGTTGCCATAGACGATAGTGCCACAACGACTCAAGATACAGCGATTACTATCAATGTTCTGGCGAATGATAGTGACCCCGTAGAAGCTGACCCGTTACACATTGATGCGTTTGATTCAACTTCAGCCTCTGGCGGCACAATTATCCTCGATGATAATAGCACACCCAATGATTTAACTGACGATCAACTGCTGTATACTCCGGCTACTGGCTACATTGGTGCTGATAGCTTTAGTTACACGATTTCTGATAGCAATGGTGGCACAGCAACAGCAACCGTGAATGTTACCGTCAATCCTGCCAATAGTTTGACGTTAATCGGGACTCCCCTGGATGATACCTTAACTGCTGACAGTGGCGATGACTTCTTGTTTGGCTTAGGCGGTAATGATGTTCTGCAAGCAAAAGCGGGTAATGACTTTGTAGATGGCGGCGATGGAGATGATGTTCTCTCCGGAGATGCGGGTCAAGATAACCTATTTGGCAACCTGGGAAATGACCTTATCGATGGGGGTGAAGGTGAAGATGCCCTCGATGGCGGCGACGGGGATGATATGCTCTTTGGCGGGGACGCTAATGATGCCCTGTTCGGTCAACTGGGTAACGATTTCCTCGACGGTGGTGATGGCAATGATTACCTCGATAGTGGTGAGGGAAACGACCAAGTTTTTGGCGGCAATGGCAATGATATGCTCTTGGGTAACCTGGGTGCTGATTTTCTCCGAGGTGGCGCAGGAGATGACCTTCTAGAAGCAGGGGAAGGCAATGATATCCTCTTTGGTGACGCTGACAATGATACCCTCACTGGCGGTGCAGGTGATGACCTAATTCGAGGCGATAATGGGGATGATTTACTTGACGGTGGTGTCGGCAATGACGGCTTATTTGGGGGAAGTGGTGCTGACCAGTTCCTGTTGCGAATGGGTGCAGGAATGGATATGGTCTTTGACTTTAGTGATGGGGAGGATTTATTCCTACTTGCTGATGGTTTAACGTTTGACCAGTTAACTATTACAGCGAGCAGTTTTAGTTCCTTAATTCAGGTTCAATCCAGTGGAGAGTTGTTAGCCACCGTGTTTGGTGTATCGGCTAATTTAATTACTGCGGCTGACTTTACTTGATGAAGTACAGCCTTAAGCAAGATCCCCGACTTCTTGGAGAAGTCGGGGATCTGCCTGTGTACCTCACTTATTTGAAAAGCGCTGTACAACTACTGATACCGCCGTCGCGATCGCCTTGCCAAGGCTTGCTGCAATTTTTCTTCCAGTTCCTGGATTCTAGTTTCATGACGATTCAGTTCTTGTTGTTGTAGCAGCAGAGACAGTTTCAAATCTTCCCAGCTTTGGGTATAGGTTGTCCATTGTTTTTCTAGATATGTAAAGGCTTGGAGAATGTTAACAATCGGTCCGGCTGTCGTCGAATAAACTTGACAAACTTGTCTATCTGAAGTGACCTCAATTAAGACCAGCATACCTTTATTAATATGCTTGATTTGGGTGGCGAGAATTACTTCATCTTGAACCGTGCGCCAAATTTGTCGGCTTCTTTCTTGGCAATAGGCTTGCAGTTTAAGTACCGTTGCTCGACTGCCAATCCAGGAATGATTTTTTTTGACTTCAGCTAAATACAGCATAATTTGATACCTTTAATGGGGTTAGAAAAACTATTGCGGAGATGCGTTATCTATGGCATTTCATGATCAGATTAAGGTGATTACTGTTATTGTTTATCATTAAAAATAGGTAGCTAGTATTCCAAGCTACAAATAATTGCTTAATCGCTCTTTGTTATTTTTATTTAAGATTAAAAAAATTATAATTAACTGTAGGGTGGGTTAGGCGGTAACTCCATGAAGAGGAATAACTATTTAATCAGATATCCGCCGTAACCCACCAATAATAAGGGGAAAAAGGACATAGCCAGTAGGGTGGGTTAGGCGGTAACTCCATAAAGAGGAATAACCATTTAATCAGATATCCGCCGTAACCCACCAAGAATCAGAAAAACGGTGCGTTACGCTACGCTAACGCACCCTACGGGTTATGGGTCAAGAATGCTATTTGATGGCGCTAAAGCGCAACTACGAGCGCAACTACAAACGGTTTAACCACAACCTAAGCCACTCCCGGTACATTCGCCAACTTTACCCGCTGCAACTTGCCGTTTGCCTTTCAGTTTGGATAAATCACTTCCTTCATAAACGGCTTGCAATCCCGTTTCAATGAAACCGCTCATTTCCACCGGAAGCACACCACATTTGGTCAAAATTTCTTTCGGGTTATCGCCAATACTACTGGCTAAAATTGCCCGACAATCTTTCAGCATATTCGCCACTTTTTGCCAGCGTTCAAAACCACTTCCACGGTCAGGGGCGAGGCGTTCTTCTACTAAGGTAAAGCCTTGATCGGTTTTCTGCCAAATCTGAAACTGATCCGCTTGACCTAAGTGTTGATTCACCAGAATTCCTTCAACGGTTGCTACAGCGACATAAGGACGTTCTTTTTCTTCAATGGGAATCACTTTCTTAGAACAAGCAATCAAACAACCGTGGAACTCCTCGGATTGATCTGCGCCTAAAAGTCCTACAGCATCTGCCCGACAGCGTGTACAATGGCGCATTTGCGGTAGATATTCTTCGCATTCTTTGCGGATTTTTGCCATCGTAATCCCATCGGGTTCTGTTAATCCCTCAAAGGGCGTATCTTCTGTGGGATACATTGCCATGGCATTGAATAAATCTGCCCCCATGTCTGCCATAGTTTTGGCAACTTCAACGACATGATGGTCATTAATTCCGGGCATGACGATGCAGTTTATTTTTACTGTAATCCCGGCGGCTTTCAATCCTTTGACGGCTTCGAGTTGACGTTCTAAGAGTAACTTCGCGCCTTTTAATCCCTGATAAACTGACTTATCATGGCGTACCCAACGGTAAACTTTGCGCGTAATTTCTGGGTCGATCGCGTTGATGGTAACGGTAACGTGACTGACGCCAATTTCGGCAATTTCGTCGATATATTCGGGTTTGAGATTTAACCCATTGGTTGCCAAGCAGAGGATTAAGTCGGGAAACTTTTCCCGCAGCAGCCGCATTGTACCTAAGGTTTCCTCTGGATTGGCAAAGGGATCACCGGGACCCGCAATTCCAGCGACACTGATTCTCGGTTCTTTCTCTAATACCTTTTCCATGTAAACAGCAGCTTGGGCGGGAGAAAGAATAGTGCTGGTTACACCGGGTCTACTTTCGTTAACGCAATCATATTTGCGATTGCAATAATTACATTGGATATTGCACTTGGGTGCTACAGGTAAATGGACTCGTCCAAACTGTCCTTTTACCTTGACATTAAAACAAGGGTGATTTTCTAAGTTAACTGTAGCTGTCATGGTTTTCTCTCCTGAAGTGATGAGTTGAATTTCGGGAAATACTCTCTAAACTAAGTTAGTGGCGGATGGTTAGACTCGTGAACAAATGACTTAGCTTGCTTCTCGATGAAAGCGAGTATGACGAATGACGAATGACAAATGACATAAGACAAAATCAGAGATAGCCATATCCCACAGGTGAATCAGCTTGCTTCTTCTCGATAATGGCATTCACAATCCGATCTAACAGGTTCTGAGTGCCGCGATAACCGAGATGTAGCATCCGCTGTCCGCCAAAGCGATCGTGAATGGGAAAGCCTACCCGAATTAGCGGAATTCGATGTTTCTTTGTCAGGGGATATCCTTTACTGGTTCCAATTAACATATCCGGTTTTAGGCTTTCGATTTCTTCAGCAATTTCGTAGAAATCAAATCCTTCCTTTACAATTGGTGGTTTCCTGACAATATCAGAGGTAACGGCTTCAATAGCCTCCTGAAAATGTCCACTATTTCCGCCTGAGGCACATAAAACGATTTT
This sequence comes from Coleofasciculus sp. C1-SOL-03, assembly GCF_040220555.1. Lineage (NCBI taxonomy): Bacteria > Bacillati > Cyanobacteriota > Cyanophyceae > Coleofasciculales > Coleofasciculaceae > Coleofasciculus > Coleofasciculus sp. C1-SOL-03. The sequence goes on along the minus strand of NZ_JAVJUO010000012.1, from coordinate 19,974 downwards.
CATGCCAATTTCGGCTAAAAATGCCGTTAATCCGACACATAAATCTTCTTCGCCATAAACCACCACCCGCTTGCCAAACAGATATTTATGGGAATCAACATAGGCATCCACTAACCGCCCTCGTTCCAGTTGATGTTTTCTTGGTGTCGCACACCCAGAAACTGTTTCTAGGGCGTCAAAGAAGCGATCGCACTCTCGCAACCCAATCGGCATACCCAAGGCGTACAGAGGAACACCGTTGCGTTCAGCTAGTAGTTGACCCCCAGAATTACCCGTGCGTTGCAACACTTGACCGAACTCAATCGTGGCGTCAGAATGTCCCATAGTTTGAATCGCCGCAATTGGCGTTCCCCCTTCCGGAATCTTTTCATAGTCCATTTGCGCGGGGGCGTCTAAGGTTTCGGAGATATCCGGTAGGATCGTTCCTGGACAATTAAAATCGTCGAGAACTTCTTTTAGATAACGGATATCGGCGGGAGAAACTAATCCCGGTAAAAGATTGACTTTGGACGTGTTAAGTGTGTAGGGGCGGGTTTCACTACTATCCTTTTCTGTTCGCCCAGATGTTAATAAACCCGCCCCGACTCCTGGGGATTGGGAAGACGTTGTGGGTTCGACTGTTTCCGATTCAATTGCTAACTGATCAATCACTGCCCGTACTGTGGCATGGAAACCTTCCATGTGGGTGCCACTATAACTGGGGGTGGAGACATTTAACAAGGTTGGCAATTCCTTTTCGCCAAATTCTTCCTTAAACTCTCTCAACAACCCACTAACATTATCACCAATGGTTTCAGTTAAGCAAGTGGTAGCAATTCCTACAACTTTTGCGCCATATTTATCCATGACATTGAGGATACCTTTTTTCAGGTTGGGTCCTCCGCCATAAACGGCGTGTTTTTCACTCAAGGAAGAGGAAGCGATGTCAATGGGTTCGCGAAAATGACTAATGATATACCGCCTCATGTAGGTGGCGCAGCCTTGTGATCCATGCAGAAAGGGCACGGTTCCCTCAATACCTCGAAAGGCGATGCAAGCGCCCAGAGGTTTACACAGTTTACAGGCGTTGGTTGTGGAAACGTAGGCTTCGGTTTTTTGCTTAATTTTGAGTTTCTTAGACATGGTTTTATCGGTGGCAGCGAATTCGGTAATGGTTTATCATTTCAATTCTGGAATAATGGTGCGTTATGCTACCTTTCGGAAACGCGGCGTGAACGCTAACCCTACAGCTTAAGTTTGAGGAATAATGGTGCGTTACGCTTCGCTAACACACCCTACAACTTGAGGCACTAAAGTGCCTACTACGAACAACCCGTTTTAACGGGTTTAAGCTTTTAGCCGGAACTTGAGTTCAAGGCTTGATTGTTACGCGGCACAAATCTCCAGACGGGAGACATGACGGTGCTATGGACTTCCTTGGCAAAATTCACCATTCCCAGAAACCCTTCTAACGCTTCCTTGCGTTCATGGTTGTGGTCGCAAAATCCGAGTCCTAACTTATAGGCAATCGGTCGTTCTTTCACGCCACCGACAAAGATGTCAACATCTTTTTCTTTCAAAAATGCCGAGAGTTCCAAGGGGTTAGAATCATCCACAATAATTGTGCCTTCATCGGTGACTTCGTGGAGTTCTCGGTAATCTTCACTGGTTCCCGTTTGTGAACCTACCATCACCACATCCATACCGATAAGTCGGAAGGCTTTCACTAAGGAAAAGGCTTTGAACGCACCACCCACATAAATCGCCGCTTTTTTACCTTGCAAGTCTTGGCGGTACTCTTGCAGTTTAGTATATAACAGGGTTAATTCTTCCCGCACTAAGTCTTGAGCGCGTTTGAGAATGTCTGGGTCATCCTCGAAGAATCGGGCAACTTTATACAAGGCTTCCGCCATGTCTTCGACACCAAAGTAGGACACTCGTAGAAACGGCGTTCCATACTTTTCTTTCATCATCTTGGCTAAGTCCATCGTCGCCCCAGAACACTGAACCACGTTCAATGCAGCGCCGTGTGATCGCGCGATATCTCCGACTCTACCATCCCCTGTGATATTGGCAACAACCTGGACACCCATGCGTTCAAAATATTCGCGGATAATCCAAATTTCTCCGGCTAAGTTAAAGTCGCCCAGAATATTAATACTGCGGGGAGATATTCCGGTGGTGTCTCCTGTCCCCACTAAGCGGAACATGGCAGTACAAGCGGCATTATATCCTGCCCGTTTGTTTCCTTTAAATCCTTCTGATTTAACTGGAATGACGGGAATATTTTTTTCTTGGCTAACTCGCCGACATATCGCTTCTAAATCATCACCAATAATACCCACAATACAGGTGGAATAAACAAACGCCGCATTGGGGTGATGGCGGTCAATCAGTTCCGTTAACGCCTGATAGAGTTTCTTCTCACCACCAAAGATGACATCGCGTTCTTGTAGATCCGTGGAAAAACTCAACCGATGCAATTCTGGACCCGATGAAAGCGCCCCGCGAATATCCCAGGTATACGCCGCGCAGCCAATGGGTCCATGGACTAAATGAATGGCGTCAGCGATGGGGTATAAAACAACGCGAGAACCACAAAATACGCAAGCACGTTGGCTAACTGCACCAGCAAGGCTGTCTTTGTTACATTCCAGGTCAAATGGTTGGTTTCCCTTGCGGTGAATTTGCTTTTCACGTTCTTGAAAAATAACAGGTTCCATATCATCAGGCTCACAAACGTTGTACAAAAATGCTTTTAGAAAAAGTGAAAAAGGTGAGGTAAGCCCCGACACCCGCCAAGAACTCAAGTTCTTGGCTTATAGCTCAAGTCGTCTAAAGACGACTGGAATTCTGGTAAACATGTCACATTGGGTCTTCGGGTAGGGGCGATCCGCTTACACAAATCAACAACTGTATCCATTCAATTGACTCGTGTCGCCCTTGACTAATCCTTTCTTTAACATGTTCTAGAATTCTGAGCGAGTCGTCTTTAGACGACTTTCGCTTTAGGTTCCTTGGGTTTGAACCCAAGGCGGTTTAAGGCTGGAATTCTGGGGAACATGTCACATTGGGTCTTCGGGTAGGGGCGATCCGCTTACATCAAGTAACAACTGTATCCATTCAATTGACTCGTGTCGCCCTTGACTAATCCTTTCTTTAACATGTTCTAGAATTCTGAGCGAGTCGTCTTTAGACGACTTTCGCTTTTAGCCTTGGGTTTGAACCCAAGGCTGTATCTTTTGGTTCCTTGGGTTTGAACCCAAGGCGGTGGCGAATGGTTGAGATTTAACTAACAAACAGATAATCCTCAGCAGGTTTGCCATCTTCTAAGGCGTCGAGGATTTCGTCAATGGCTTCTTCATCAACATTTCCGTACCAGTAATTATCTGGGTAAACCATCATCACGGGTCCGTTGTTGCACAGATTCATGCATCCCGTTGAGGAAACCAGAGCGTCTAAACCGCGATCGGTTATTTCTGATTCAAGGTACTGGATTAACGTTGTAGAATCCTTTTTCTGACAAACTCCTTGCGCGTTGCCATTGACTCGGAAGCTGGAACAAACGAAGATATGGTGTTCAGGTTTCTGCATAATAAACCCCCTTAAAAAGGATAAAAAATTAAGGATGATTTTTGAGTTGTTCAGGACTAACTCAAACCTTGGATTTGGGGCGGATTTAGTCAGATCAGATGACAACCAATTATCCGAATTAACCCGCCCCGATAGCGTTCTAGCGAACCAATTCAAACAGCTCATCGGGAGCATCCCGGTCGAGGCGTTCGAGTATGGTATTGCAGATATTAGACAGCAGGTAGATACCACCCCAGTAGCAAGTGGTGGGGAAGTAGCTGTGACCGACGCGATCTAAAATGGGGAAACCGAAGCGCACGATCGGAATATCTTCATCACGACCGATATACTTGCCGTATTCATTGCCCAGAAGCAAATCGACTGGCTCATTCTTAATCAGTTGATGCAAGTAGAACAAGTCTGCATTAGCTGCAACAACGGCATCAGGAACGGTATCCTTGAGGATATCTTTGACTCGTTCTTCAAAGCGCTTCCCAACTGGGCTACCCGTAATCACGTAAACCGGTAACATCCCGCAGTCTACGAGGAATTCCGTCGCCGAGATCACCTGGTCAGGGTCACCGTACACCGCAACCCGCTTGCGATACAGATACTGCTGCATATCGGTCATCACATCAACCAACCGTCCTCGGTCATCATTGAGGGATTCTGGTGGTGTGACATCACTGAATTCGATTAAGGCTTGGACAAAACGGTCAGTGGCGCGAAGACCAATGGGTAAGTCTAGGACACGAGACGGAACTTGGCACTTGTTTTGTAGGGCAGTTGCAGCAGCTTCTGAGGTAAAATTACCCAAGGCTAAGGTGGCGGTGCTATTCCCGGTGTCGATTAAATCAGGAATCGGTGTCCCGCCTTTCGGGTACATCTCAAAATCACCCGTCTTCGGCGTATCCACCACATCCGAAGTATCCGGGAATACAATCGCATCAATCCCCATTTGGGTCAACAACTGCTTCACCGCCCGCACATCCGAGGGTTCGACGTAGCCAGGGATAATGTTGAGCTTGTTATTCGGCGTCTCGGTTTTTGCCGCTAAATAAGTCACCATCGCCTTAGTCATATTCGACCAGCCAGTGACATGAGACCCGACGTAGCTGGGAGTATTGGCGTGAATGACATATTTGCCTTCCGGAATTGCTCCGGATTCACGGGATTGGCGGATAAATGTGGGTAAATCATCGCCAATAGTTTCTGATAAGCAAGTGGTATTGACTGCCACTATATCCGGGTTGTAGACGCTAAAAATAGTAGTCAGGGCTTGCTTGAGGTTTCCGCCACCGCCGAATACAGATGACCCTTCGGTAAAGGCGCTAGTTGCAGCCATGATGGGTTCTCTGTAATGGCGGGTCAGGTGAGACTTGTGGAAGGAACAGCAGCCTTGAGACCCGTGGGAGTTGGGCAAGCAGCCGTGAATTCCTAATGCGGCGTACATTGCCCCAATCGGCTGACAAGTTTTGGCAGGATTGATTCGTAGCGCCTTACGTTCAACGATTTCTTTAGGGGTTGCTTCTAACATGATTCTGGTTCTCCTTTGTGGGTTTAAGTCTGTAGGGGCGGGTTTCACGATTAACGTTGCTTGTTCAACCCAGATGTGACTAAACCCGCCCTACTCGCAAGAATTAACGGATAACTTTTTTGCTCTCAGACGCGCCATGGCGCGTCTCTACATTGGCTAGTTCTGCCAGGGGGCTTTCACTAACTTCCAAGAGGGGTTGTTAATCCGCATATCGATATCTTTGGCGAAATTAACCGCACCTTGGAATCCGGCAAATGGACCGCTGTAGTCGTAGTTGTGAAGTTGCTTACACGGAACGCCAAACTTCTCAATCACATACTTGTCCTTAATTCCGGAACCGATGATATCGGGCTTGAGACGCTTAATCAGAGTTTCTAGCTCATGATGGCAGATGTCATCAATCATCAAGGTGCCTTCACCCATCTCTGAAATCATGCCCTCGTAGCGATTCAGGAAGCCTTCTTCTTTAAGCTGTTCCAGCCATTCTGGGTCAGCCGTCAGTTTATAGCGCTCTGGGTCTTTTTCAACACGCAACTCTTCGACGTTACGGGAGTCGGCGTCTACTTTTAAGGGTAGAACTTGACGACCTTCGTAGTCATCCCGGTGGGCAAACTCATAACCAGCAGCAACGGTTTTGATGCCTAAGTCTGCAAACACGTCTTGGTAGTGGTGAGCGCGAGAACCACCGACAAACAGAATCGCCGTCTTACCTTCTAACCGTTCCCGAATCGGGGCAATTTCCGCTTCCGCCGCTGCTACTTCTTCAGCAATCACCTCTTCAACCCGCTGGGTAAGGGCTTCATCATTAAAGAATCGGGCAACCTTACGCAAGGATTTGGCAAAAGCTTGAACGCCGATGAAGTTAACTTTCGTCCAGGGCACCCCAAACTTAGTCTCCATCATCTCCGCCATGTAGTTAATCGAGCGGTGACACATGACCAAGTTTAATTTAGCCAAATGTGCTTTGGATGCCGCATCATAAGTCCCATCACCACTGAATGTAGCAAGAACTTTGATCCCACATTTCTCAAACACCCGCTCAATTTCCCAGGAATCGCCGCCGATGTTGTATTCACCTAACAGGTTAACGGTGAAGCCTTCAATTTCTTCATCTTCGGCTTCGCCTTCACCCACCCAATGCTTAAAGAAACCATTGTTGGCGATGTGGTGTCCCGCAGACTGGGAAACGCCTTTGTAACCTTCGCAGTTAAATGCAACCACCGAAATGCCGAGTTCTTCAGTCATCTCTTTGGCAACGGTTTGGATATCGTCACCAATTAACCCGACTGGACAGGTAGCTGTGATGGTAATCGCATTGGGCTTAAAGATGTCATAGCCTTCCTGAACGGCTTGACGCAGCTTTTTCACACCGCCGAAGACAATATCAGAGTCCTGCATATCTGTGGTGACGCAGTAACTCATGTAATTCTTGCCATCTTCACGAGTCTGATACTGGTTGCGTCGCGTCATCCAGGTGTAGTACGAACAGCCCACCGGTCCGTGAACAATGTGCAGCACATCACCAAACGGACCAACAACCACCCCTTTACATCCAGCAAAGGCACAGTGTCTGGTGTTGAGAATCCCAGGAACCGTCCGCACATTCGCCTGAATTTCCTGTCCTTCGATGGACGGGTCCCGCGTTACGATATGCTTTGCCCGTTTTCTGGCAACTTTGGCTGGGTAGGGCGATACCATCTCTTTGGTAACGTCTTTCGTGTCTACTTCATACGTCGCCTTTTCTAATTTTAAGGTATCTGAATCATGGGGACTCATAATCGTTTTCTCCTGTCTTAATTGCTTTTTTTGAAAGGGCGGATTCAATCAAGTTATTGATGTGTACCAAACCGTTATTCGTAAAACCCGCCCCTACATTTCGCTGGGAAACTTTAACCCGTCATTTCATCAATCGCGACGGCTCCTGTTTCGCCACTGCTCACGCGGACACTATCATCAACGGGCAGAACAAAGATTTTTCCATCTCCTGGGTTGCTGGTCTGATTGGCTTGAATCAGGGCATCAACCACTTGCGGAACGTTGTCATCGGGAACAACTAAACTGAGCATCCGTTTGGGAATTAAACGGTGTCCTTTTGCCAGGAGGGGCAGCAAATCACTGCTATCTTGGGGATTTTCATTAATTGCTTTCGCTAACTGAAAGTCCACGGCTTGCCTGCCTCGACCGACTACTTTCACCGCTGTCACGGACGGAAAACCAGCTTTGCTTAAGGCGGCTTTCGTTTGGTTAATTTTGTTCATCCTGATGACAGCCAGAACTTCTTTCATAACCTTCAACACTGAGATTTACTCTCGTGCCTCCTAACATAAACCGGGGAGTTCTCTTGTAGAAACCGTTATTAACGATTTCTACAAGAACAATGGATACAAAATGGGTCTCATTTTTAGCGCGTAGCCAGCGCAGGTTCTTTCTTACTCGAATCGGCTTGACCGGAGCTGATGGTGTAGACTTCTTCTACAGGACTGACAAATATCTTGCCATCACCCGCTGCTCCTTCTGTTCCCGTGCGAGCGCTGCTCAGGATTGCCCGAATCACAAACTCTTTTTCGGTATCGGGAACCACCACCATTAACAACGCTTTGGGGAGTTCATCGTAAAGCACATTACCAATCTTTAATCCCCGTTGTTTGCCTCGACCAAAGACATCAACTTTGGTAACGGCTGGATAACCAGCGTCCAAGAGCGCTTTCATAACGTCGTCGCTCTTTTCCGGTCGAATAATCGCTCTCACCATGATAGTCATGGGATGTTGCCTCCAAACAATTTCGCTTGAATGTAAGCGGTGGAAGATGTGGGAATGTTTGTAACCTTCCACCTGCAACACACTGCATCTCTAGCCGTACAAACCGAACTTAACCAGTAGTTGTTCCAACTCGTCATTCTTCATTGGTGTGGGAACGACATGATTGGTATTTTCATCAATCGCTTTAGCTAAGTTGCGATAATGACCGGCTTGCTCACAATCAGAGTCATATTCAATCACCGTCTTGCGGTTCAGTTCCGCCCGTTGAACCATGTTGTCGCGGGGCAAGAAATAGATCATCTGAGTGCCGAGGGATTCAGCCAATGCTTGAATAAGTTCAGCTTCCAGATCAACCTTACGGCTGTTGCAAATTAAACCGCCTAAACGAACACCACCAGATTCAGCGTATTTTTGAATGCCTCGGCAGATATTATTAGCGGCATACATTGCCATCATTTCGCCAGAGGTAACAATGTAAATTTCTTGGGCTTTACCTTCCCGAATTGGCATGGCGAAACCGCCGCAAACCACGTCACCTAGTACGTCGTAGAAAGCATAATCAAGACCTTCACACTCGTCATAGGCGCCGAGTTGTTCGAGCATACTAATTGAGGTGATAATGCCTCGACCTGCACAGCCTACACCCGGTTCTGGACCACCGGATTCTACGCAGAGGGTTTTGCCATAGCCTTCTTTACGAATTTCTTCGAGATCGACGTCGTCGCCTTCTTCACGCAAAGTATCTAACACACTCTTTTGGTGCAAACCACCGAGCAATAAGCGCGTAGAATCTGCTTTGGGGTCACAACCAACGATCATGACTTTGCGACCGAGTTCGACAAGTCCAGCCACTGTATTTTGTGTGGTTGTGGATTTACCGATTCCACCTTTACCGTAAATAGCAATCTTCCTCATTTCAGACCTCCATTAGGATCAATTATTTGAGGTTACATCATTAACATTTAATTGAAGTTGATTCGGAAAAATCTTGTATATTCAACCATCCGAAAGCTTCAAATCAATCAAGAAACAAGTGAGCGTTTATCCGGGTAACGTCTTTTTGTTTTCCTGATGATTTAATAATAGGAATTAAATCTAGATATAAAAGTGTAACTTGCTACAAAACCAGAATTTTATTGATTTACTTTTAACTCGGTATTTTGCTGTTTGTAACAAAAACAATGTGTTTCTATATAAACAATATAACCATTGCTAAACCTAGAAAAATCAAATCTTTAGTTATTGTTAAAAGTGACAGAAATCACTGCTTTTCATTTATGCTGATTAAATAAAAATTACTTATTTTTTGAGTTTATTCAACCTGTTATAAGTCAAAAAAAACACCCTTGGCGATTCACCAAGGGTTACCTATACAACGGAGTTACGTTAAAACTTGTTCAATCAGAAACTGAAGTCAAAATTTGCACATTAAACTTAAACCACGGCTTCAACCATAAGATTAGGAGACACTCGTTCTTGCAGCCGCTTTTCGATCGCCATCTTCAGGGTAATCATCACGCTGGGACAGCCATCACACGATCCTTTGAGAATCACCTTAACGCGATCGCCTTCTACATCATGCAACTCGACATCGCCGCCATCATAGGCTAACGTGGGACGGATTTCTGTTTCCAGGACTTGCTGAATCAAGGTGATTTTTTGCAAATTCGTCAGGGTAGCAGGAGGTGGCGATTTCTCCTCTTTGATCGGGGAAGTCGATGGAGTCGTTGTCGCGGTAGCCTCAGTCGGTTGAGGAATCGGTGCGGATAGCGACGCGGCTGTATTTAATTTCTCCTGTTCTTGCGTTACCTCGATCACCAGATCATCGATTTCTGCCAAACATGATCCACACCCCCCACCCGCTTTAATGTAGTTGGTGACTTCTTCAGCGTTAGTGAGGTGATTTTCCCGAATCAGTCGCTTAATCTTAGCGGAACTCACCCCAAAACAACTACACACCAAGGGACTTTCGTCTTCTTCCTCCGGTCTAACCGGAATCCCTTTATAATCAGAGATTGCCGCTTCCAGGGCTTCTTGACCCATAACCGAACAGTGCATCTTCTCCTGAGGTAAGCCACCCAAATAGCTAGCAATCTCACGATTCGTCAGTCGCAACGCATCATCAACCGTCATCCCCTTAATCAGATCCGTCAGCGCCGAGGAAGACGCGATCGCACTCGCACAGCCAAAAGTTTGAAAACGGGCATCCAGAATGGTATCCGTTGTGCTATCAATCCTCAGAAACAACCGCAACGCATCGCCACAAACAATACTGCCAATTTCGCCAACTGCTATTGTTTCCGTCGTCGTACAATCTTGAGTTGCGATCGCGCCCATATTGTGCGGATTATGAAACAAATCCATTACTTTGTCAGTGTAGTCCCACATGGCTTATTCTCCCGTTATTTGTCATTCGTCAAAACACTGATTTCACTGATTTATTGGAGAGATAGAGGTAGGGAGGTGAAAGCTTATTGACACTGATTACACAGACAAGTTTGTTCTCTCATCTCCCTCATCTGACACACCGAGCGGAGCCGAGGTGTCCCCCATCTTCCCCATCTCATTGCACCGTCATAACCCCTCTACCCTGTTGTTCTCTGGCTGTTTGCAGCCAACCGTGTTCTTCGTCGGCTTCATTCTTGAAGGGGGAAATCATGCGTAAGCGTTCTACAATGGCTGGCATCACTTCCAACACCCGATCAATTTCGGCTGAGGTGGTATATCGAGACAAACTAAACCGAATCGAACCATGGAGAAGGGTGTAAGGGAGTCCCATCGCCCGCAGTACATGAGAGGGTTCTAATGAGCCAGAGGTGCAAGCCGAACCCGACGAGGCGCAAATCCCAAAGCGATCCAGGGACAGTAAAATGGCTTCACCTTCGATATACTTAAACCCAATATTCGTCGTATTCGGTAGCCGCATCGATGGATGACCATTAAGCTGACAATCGGGAATCTGACTGAGTAATCCTTGTTCCAAGCGATCGCGTAATTCCTTCACCTGGGTAACTTCTTCCGTGACGTGCTGGATTGCCAATTCTGCGGCTTTTCCTAAGCCAATAATGGCGGGAACATTTGACGTACCCCCTCGACGCCCTCGTTCTTGATGACCCCCAATTAATAGGGGACGGAAGCGCACACCTTTGCGAACATAGAGTACGCCAATCCCTTTAGGTGCATGAAGTTTATGACCGGAAAGAACTAAGAAATCAACGGTACTCTCGCTCATATTCAAGGGAACTTTCCCCACCGCCTGCACCGCATCAACATGGAACAAAATGCCCCGTTGTTTAACAATCTGCCCAATCCGTTCAATCGGGAAAATCGTCCCCGTTTCATTATTGGCGCACATCACCGAAACCAAAGCCGTATCGTCGGTGAGAGAGGCTTTCAATTCCTTGAGATCAATCAATCCTTTGCCATTAACGGGGAGATAAGTCACCCGATAGCCTTCTTTTTCCAGTCGTTTGCAAAGCGTGTAAACCGCTGGATGTTCCACCGCCGTGGTAACAATGTGCTTCTTGTCCGGTTGAGTCCTCAACGCGGCGCGAATCGCGGCATTGTCCCCTTCTGTACCGCAACTGGTAAAAATAATTTCTGTCGGTTGAGCGCCCAATAATGCCGCAACTTTTTCTCGTGCTTGCTCTATATTGCGGGCTAATTGTCCACCAAACGTGTGCATGCTGGAGGGATTTCCATAATAGTCAGTCAGATAAGGCAGCATCTCCTCCAGCACAGCCTCGTCTACACGGGTGGTGGCATTGTTATCTAAATAAATTACACTCATACATCTACCTATAGAACATCAGTCTCGGAATCGAACTCGATGCTAAAATTCCTGTAAAATCGTAACCAAAGATACAAAATACTCCATGTTTGAATCAGGGCGGATTGAGTGAAGGAATGGGTGTAAATCAAACCTTATCGGTAAAACCCTGATATTGTTCGTAGAAGTCCAGCACTACGTTTTCAATCACGTCGTAGGCTTCAACGCACTCAATTCCCTGCGCCTGCAATTGTTCCTTGGGACAAGCACCAATCTTAGAAACGAGAACAGCTTGGCAATCCGAAAGCGTTTGCATAATAGTGTCGAGTACATCGGCTTCGCCATACCCGCCTTGGCAATAGGGAGTTACGGAACGCCGATCAATACAATGGGCTTCATCGTGATCAACTTCGTAAATCTCGAATTCTTTAGCATGACCGAAATGTTGATTAACCAAGCCACCGCCTTTACTGGCGACAGCGACGCGGATTTTAGTCCGATTGGCGACAGAGGATGTATTTTCAGTTCGAGTCGCGTTCAGGAATTCTTTAGGCTCTTTGCCCGTTTGTCGTTCCTGATGTGGTTTCAAGTCGTATTCTGATTTCATCTTCAGACTGTTGGTGTTCATGACATCCTTCCTCCTCCGGTGTCCCCGAATCGCCTAATCGTCTCGGCGTAGCCAATCCAGTAACTGTTTGAGTCGTGGGCTTTCGGCATTGTCTGAATTAAAAGATAAATGCACCCTTAACACCCAACGCCAATACTTAAACAGTTAAGTATGAAGGAGTTGATTGAGCATCCTTCATACTTGAATTCCGGCGATAGTTGTTTTTATAGCAGCTCGGTCTAAACAGGAGGTTCTGTTCGCCTGGGGTTAAGACTGATTAGATTAATTGGTTATGTACTCATCCCCCTAAAGTCTGATTACAGAGGCATTTCAAATTTCTTTGGGGGTAGGGGTTCTAGTATTTTCGGGATGGGGTGCAAGTATTTAAGGGGTGGGGTTCGAGTATTTCTGTACTCACGCTCAAAGCCTATTGTAGTGCAGGATTGAGCTAATTTTAGTCGGAGCTTTTACTGAGTACAGATTTGTACTCAAAATGCTTATCAGTTAAATCTAACGTTTTACCTTGAATGGCATTTCTGTATCTAAATTAGCATTTTTTTGCGGAGTCTGCATTTCTATTGATTTTTTTTAGATTTCCCCCATTGGTGTAGATTGGGTTGAGAACAGGGGTTGTAGAGACTGAACATGGCGCGTCTGGGAGATGGAGAAAATGTAGGGGCGGGTTTAGTGACATCAGGGTGAAAACTAAATGTTAATGGTAAAACCCGCCCCTACACATTCACGTTGCGCCACATACCGTAAACAGTCACATTGTCGCTGGGGTCATTCTGAGTACAAAAATACTAGAACCTCGACCCGAAAATCTTGCCATCCGGGATAAAAAATACGAGAACCCTGCTCCCCCCAACACGGGGAAATGCCGATACAATCAGAACGTTGAGCGTTGAGTACATCATTAATAAGCGCATCCAGTCTAATCCGTAGCTAATGTGCAACCTAGCCATCAAACATCTGGTATAAGCGAAAAAAGATTAACTTCGTTTCAGGGGCGATATGCAATGCTACAGTCCACGACTAACTACTCAACAACGCGATCGCAGCTTGCTACCCCAGCTAAAGAAGGCAGAAGGCACAATGGGATAACCCATTGTCAGCAACCTATAGAGGATAGGGGATTAGAACGAGGCGACACCGATAAAATCCCTAGAGTCAGAACGCCGTTTCAGGTGATCAAGCAAGGCTGGCGAACCCTCTTAACCGACTTTCAGATTATCTTTGAACGTGATCCAGCCGCCCGTAATCGGTTCGAGGTATTCGTTTGCTATCCCGGCTTACAGGCGCTGATCAGCCATCGCCTCGCCCATTGGCTACATCGTCAGCATGTACCCTTCTTTCCCCGCTTCCTGTCTCAACTGGCGCGATTCTTCACCGGAATCGAAATTCATCCAGGGGCGGTGATGGGTAAGGGCGTGTTTATTGATCATGGCATGGGCGTGGTAATTGGCGAAACCGCGATTGTGGGTGATTACTGTTTGATTTACCAAGGCGCAACCCTGGGAGGAACAGGTAAAGAAACGGGCAAACGCCATCCCACATTAGGGAAGAATGTGGTAGTGAGTGCAGGTGCCAAGGTATTGGGAAATATCCACATTGGCGATCATGTTCGCATTGGGGCGGGTTCAGTGGTGTTGGGAGATGTCCCCACCGATTGCACCGTGGTGGGAGTACCAGGGCGAATTGTACGTCAGTCTGGCAAACGCATTGATCCGTTAGAACATGGACAACTCCCCGATACACAAGCCGCCGCGCTACGGGCGTTACGCGATCGCATCACGGAACTCGAACAGCAATTGGATTCCTTGAGTCGAAGAGAAAAACAGGATGAAAAATGCCTGGATTAGACTTGATAATTACAGAAACATTTTTGACCTCAAACCGATGGACGACGAATTCGGGTTTGTGTTTCATCAGCAACAACTAGACAACCTGCCAAAGTTGTGAGTGGATAGTCCTGCACAACCCTAGCCAAAACATCAAGCACCGCCTGACGACTTCCACGACGAGAACGCAACAATAAAATCCCCGGATGAGTTCCTGGTGGAAAACGTCGGACATCAGAAAAGTCTAAATCTAGAGTAATAAAAAAGCGCCCATCAGTACAAGCTTGCTGCCATACAACTTCATCATCTTCACCGGACAATCCTTCATCAGTAACCCGATCGCAATCGTAACCTTTATTCCGGAGAAACTCCGCATGGGTAATACTAAGATTTTTGTCTAATTTAACCAACATAATCCTTATCGCAACGGTAACAGTTCCTCTTCTCTCACCAGTGCGGCAGCATAAGCGATCGCGGAGCGCACCTTGTCTACAGTCAACGGCGGATAGTCTTCGACAATCTCTTCTAGTGTTAATCCTTCTGCCAGATTATCCAGAATGACTGAAACCATAATGCGAGTTCCTTTAATACAAGGTTTTCCATGACAAACTTTGGGATTTATCTCAATCTGTTCTTGCCAATTCTTCATTTTTTATCTTGCCTAACTTGTGAAAATAGACTAATCTGATAGTAGCAGAACCTTAAACGGCGACCCGATCAAGTGGTATTGGCAGGTGTTACGCGATCGGATCACGGAACTTGAACAGCAATTGGAATCCTTAATCCCAAAAGAACAACGAAATAATCAGTACCCGGATTCTGCGACATACCCCACACCCAACCCTTAACAGGTATTTAGAGAGATCCCCCTAAAAACCACTCGTACCCTTCCTTAAACTGCTTCTTCGCATCATGCTCCACAATGCTGCCATGAGCTACGATAACTTTTCTAAAGTCCCATTTTAGTACCTTTTGAACGGATTGTTTAACTTTCTCCTTTTCTTGAGTAGCAAGCTGTTCCAGCAATGAGGGTCTAAGTTTTTTGTACCCTCCCATTATTTTGGATGCTAATCTTGTTGTCAATGGAAAGGTTTCATCAAAGTAAAACGCTGTGTCTGTCAAAATCAAAGTATGACTTTCGGAATGAAAGAAAACATATTCATTTAGAGGAAATACTCCGATGGGGAGAAAGGTATTAAACCCTTCAAATAATAAATATTCAAGTTGACCTAAAAACTCGGTTATATTATCCTCTAATACCCGATCAATGTATAGCTCAGTTTTTTTAACCTTCAATCCTGATACAGCATAAATCTTTGCTTGAGGATAAAGAGCCTTAAAATCAGATAAAAAAAGATAATGAAAAAGATTTGGGGCTATAATATATTTGACATTTCCCAGCTCATTAATTTGGTCTGTAGTTTGGTCATTTATTTGAATTGGAGAGATAACAGCTAATTCACCATTACTGAAACGAATTACTGTCATTCTTGTACCAACGCTCAATCCAAAATATCGTAACGTTTGCTCGGCAACCCAAATGTTCCTGTCAATTTTTCTGAGCATAGCTATACTGCTGGTGCTAACGTTGACTGTAGGCGGCTTCTTTATTACATGACCTCATTCTATATTCATGATTAAAATAATAACAATAGCGTTTTTAATCACGACTCTCGTGCAAAAAAAGCAATAATCTATGAGCCGCCAACAAGATTTAGACGTGTTTGTGCAAGTCGTCAAAAGTGGCAGTTTTGCCAAAGCTGCTGAGGAACTGCAACTGAATCCCTCGGCTGTGAGCCGCCGAATTAGCCATCTGGAACAACGACTGGGGGTGCAATTATTGAATCGCACGACTCGCCGCTTAAGCTTAACTGAAGTAGGAGAGCGCTATTTCAACCGTTGCCTTAGCATTTTGGCAGACATTGAGGAAGCCGAACGAGAAGCCCGACAATACAGTCAGCAACCGCAAGGTACTCTGTATGTGAGTTGTTCTACCTATTTTGCCTATCGCTTTTTACTCACAAAAATTCCGCCGTTTCTCGAACAATATCCTCAGATTTCTCTCAAATTAATCCTAACCGATGATGTTGTCGATCTGGTGACAGATGGAATTGATGTTGCCATTCGCATTGGGGAACTTGCTGATGCGTCACTGATGACTAAAAAATTAATCAGCTCTCGTCGCATTATTTGCGCTGCGCCCAAGTATCTTGATCGTTATGGTATACCCAAAACACCTGACGATCTAACCGATCACAATTGCCTCAGCTTAAATGCCCAAAAAACGACCCTGAACCAGTGGCGATTTCGCGACGCCTCTGGACAACGAGAGATTCGAGTACGGGGAAACTTTGAAGTGAATAGTGGTCAAGCCCTTTACGAGGCGATTTTAGCAGGAGGAGGTATCGGTCGGGTCATACAAGTTCTATCTCAACGGGAACTGACATCGGGTCAGCTAGTGCATCTGCTCAAGGAGTATGAGGTGGATAATCAGGTGGGAATTTATGCGGTATTTCCTGCTCAACGTTATCTGCTGCCCAAAGTTCAATGCTTTGTGGAATTTTTAGCCAAGAGTTTTTCGCAAGATATGACAAGCTTGAGCATCCCTCTAGCATAATCCTTATCGGCAGGCAAGGCAGATACGTACCTGAGATTTCCGGCTGGGGTGTGTGACAGTTTTTGGCGATCGCGCCCACGGCTACTGACTCAACCATGCGATCGCGCCCCTTAACAAAACTTAATTTAGCTAGCCGCCTAAATTTTGATCAAAATTTAGTCAATTTCCCGCACTAAGCAGGTAGAATAGAATAATTCTTCAGCAGAATGACTGCGATCGTTGAGGCACTCGGCAATGTCTTCTCACGAACACCTCTGGAAAAAAGGCTTCTCAAAGCCCAATTCGACACCCGTGCCGAATCCCTTCAAGATACAGAGGCGTCGTGCCAAAGTGCTGTCACCGACATTATCGCCCCAGGAAAAACTACAGCTCAAACAACAAGCAGATCAAATTTCCCAGGTAGGTTATAACTCCCAAAAGATTCCAATTCAAGCTCCTGCGCCAACAGCCGAAGCCAGTCCGATTCAGTCAAAGGCAGGTGATCTCACAAACCAGCAACCTACTACTGATGCTGTAGATATTCAGGCGGATGCGTCGGAAGTTCAAGACGAGACGAAAAAGCCAGATGATCTTGCTTTTGGCGAAGCCTCAGATGCTTCCGCAGCAGATAGCAGTATTCAGCGTCAGAAAATATCCGATAGTGAAGCCGAGGCAATACCTGAATCTGATACAGATAGCATTGATAATCAAGAAGAAGAAACTGAAATTCAAGCGAAAGCCGAACAACCTTCTCGTAATTTCCTCGAACTCCCTGTTAACGCTCCGGGTACATCGCCATCCTCTATACAAAGACAGGTAAACTTAGGAGGATTAGGCAATTCCATTCAACAGCAGCCCGTTGAAAACGAGGAAAAGGTTGAGCCAGAAGCTGAACACGAGGCGCAGGAATCGGATGAAACCATCCAACGCCAGCAAATACCAGAGGCGGAAGCAGACGAGATATCATCGAGTGAGTCTCAAACGGTTCAACGCCAAGGAGAAACCTCAGACACACCCGCTCAACAAACAGAACAAACAGAACAATCAGAAGAAGAAGAGTATCATAATTTTCTCGAAATTCCGGTCAACGTTCCCGGTACACCGTCATCCTCGATCCCCAGACAGGTTAATTTGGGCAGGTTGTCGAATCAGGTTGTCCAACCAATAAAACCCATTTCTAACCCCGGATTAAATCGACTCAATACCTTTACTTCACAGCGAATTGAGTCACTTGTAAAGCCAGTTAATCCTGTATTGAATCAGTCAGCAGCTCCTACAGTTCAACGTCAGGATAATACTGAGGATGAAGAGATTCAAAACCAGCCCTTCCAGGAACCCGAAGAAGAAACGGTTCAGAAAAAAACACAGTCACAATCCTCTGGCGCTACGGCTACATTATCTCTAGAACAATCCATTCAACACAAGAGCAGTAGTGGACAAGCCCCACAACAGGAGCATGAGTCGGAGCAAGATCAGCAAGAAGTTGATACTCTGAAACCTAAGAGTTTATCGGATAAAAGTCCCGAATTTTTATCAGAGAAACAACACCTATCATTACAACAAGGGCAAGTCAAACCCAAATCGCTAGAGGCAAAAAAGCTGGAAGCTAATCCGCTAGAATTGACCTCGAACAAAGAACAGCAAATACCCCAAACTCAGGTGGATTCAGAAGCTGCCAAGGAAAACCAGCAACCTGAAACAAAGACAAAGGAACAGCCTCAACAAAAAGTAGAAACTCCAGTAGAAAGCCAAGCTGAAACTGGAAGTAGTGGAAGCATGGGTAATGCCCCCACACCGCCAACCGCGATGACTCCCCAAAGTCAAGACGCTGGTTTGGGTGGAGGTACAGGGGGAGAAGGAGTTGCATCAGCCCCCCAAGAAACTGTTACGATTACGGCGGAAGATCCTGGTCAGATTATCGAACAGCTAAAAAATACGCCACCGACGCAAGCTGTTGCCGCTTACGCTCAAGCCGAAGCCGCTTCAGTTCCAGCACTAGAAAAACAAAAACAAAACCTACAGGAAACAATACCAGAAATTCCGGCACCGACTGGATTACCTGCCCAAGGAACAGAAGCGACTCAAACAGCAGAGAAAGCTGCGACAAAAGCCGCTCAATCGAAAGGAGAGCCGAAGGTTGAAGTGAAAGCGGAAGGTTCAGCTCAACCCGAAGCTAACTATGATACCCAAGTACCAGAAGCTCCTCCTGCTCCACCTCCTGCACCAACCCAACTCGCTGGTGGCAATGTTCAACAAGAAGGACAAAATGACGAAGCCCTAAGTCGCAGCGCTCAACACGCTTTGTCTAATGTCCAGATGAACACCAGTCAAATTAGCACCAGTGCTGGAGAACGCCCAAATGTGGATTTAAATGGGGAAGCGAATCCAGCTCAAATCCAGTCTGCTCAGACACAATCGAATCAAGAGTTACAAACTGCGAAAGCCCAAGCGGTTGCTGACACGAATCAAGACTTTGGTGAGAATAGCATTTTTCCCAAAGCCAGCAATGAAACCCTCAAAGCTAACAAAGAACTTTCCGCGATTACCCCCCCTACGATTCAAGGACTGGAAGCGCCTGCTGTCCCCGGAGAAGCCGCAGGTGGACTAAATCAATCCCTGACGCCTTTTCTAAGAGAAAAGATTGGAGCAGAACAAGAGAAATATCAGGCAGGTAAAGATAAGTTTGACACCGATACAGCCCAAGCTAGAGCGGATGCTGACCAGGAAATTGCTGGTTTAGATGAACAAACGAAACAAAAACAAATAGCCGAACAGGAACAAGCCAAGGCGGAAGTTACTCAAGCCAGACAGGAGTGGCGAACCGAACTCGATACAGTTGATCAGGACTATCAGGAAAAAGCCAGTCAAGCCAGTCAGGAACAGCGAGATAAAATTGACACCGAAAAGCTCAAGGGAGAGGAAAAGGCTGCCCAACATTTAGAAGACGCCGAGAAGGAAGCTGAACAAGAAAAGCAGAAAGCTGACAAAGAAGCTAATAAGAAGAAAGAAGAAGGCGAAAAAGAATCAGGGGGTTTCTGGGGTTGGGTTAAATCGAAAGCCAAAGCCTTTATCGATAGCATTAAACAAGCTGTTAATTTTATCTATGATAACCTTCGCAAAGCCGTTAAAGCAATTTTTGATGCCGCTAAAAAACTAGCGACAGCAGCGATTGATTTAGCGCGTCAGGCAATTGTGGGGTTAATCAAGGGCTTCGGTGAAATTCTTAAAGGGTTAGTTAAAGTTGCCTTTGCCGCCTTTCCAGAGATAGCCAAGAAAATCAATGCCAAGATTGACCAGGCAGTTAAAAAAGC
>NZ_JAVJUO010000011.1:0-14745 GCF_040220555.1 Coleofasciculus sp. C1-SOL-03 | reverse complement strand
CAGTTAGAGACACAGTAGTAATCGTGTCTACGATTAACTACAGAGCATCGACCAATAAAATTATTAAATTGATGTAGAGCGCTCCATACGTGCTTTCTCGGATTCACTCCGAGATAGGCGGACACAGAGCGCGGCAATCTCTCACTTTTATTCATGCCTCTTCTGGCAATTGCTAGGGCAGCTGCCACATCAGATGATAGTCCATACATTCGACTATATTTAACCAATCCAATCAAACTCGTGTAAGCTGGATTGCACAAAGAAAGAGTTATTCCCCGGTTAGATAAAATCGATGACAAAATCTGATAAAAACGACTGTATGCCCAGGCAGAAAGCATTCTAGCATATTTTTTCCCACGCTCTCTTAATTGAGCTTTCTTTCTCGAAAAATCTAAGCTTTCGCACAGAATAGGACTCTGAAAATTCGTTGCTAAAACAGCTAATTTCAGACAAACATCTACAAGTTGAGCATCTTGTTTACCTGTTGGTAAACCCGTCTTTATAGGAATAGTTCCCTGAGCTTTTAAATTTCCTTGTCCATCAACATAAGCCCAACCGATAGAACTAGGATTTAGATCGATACCCAGGGCACCATACTGAATTTCTCTACTAACTTTCTCCACCGCTGCGGGTGTGAATTGAACAGCGACCACCCAGCGATTATCCTTTCTATAGAAGTGCCATGTTTTCGCACCACTATTGGGTAATCTATTAATCTTTCTGGAGAAGCTGCCTATTTTTGATGTGACATATTTCCCAAATTTGGCTTCCAGACAATCCGGGACTCTCAACTTGAGAGTATCCCCAGACCATTGACAAGTTTGATTCCCATAATTTTCATCCGAGGAGCCAACAATAAAGACTGACCCTCTGGATACCTTCACTCTAATTTTCGCCGACAAGAGATGTTTAATTTGATTTTCTAGTCGGTAGATATATCGCTTTTTCTGATGCAAACCTTGACGCAGATGATGCCAGTTAGTTTTTCTCGTCTTCAGGTTTGACGATAAGGGAAAATTACAGCCTTTTGGGGAGGCTTGCCAGTTCTTTTTTCCATAGAACTTCCGAGCCAATTTAATTTTCTTCGTGGCTCTTGTTACCCAATCTTTCGCTGACTTAACTCGTGATTATAATTGCTTTATCTGGATATTTCTACATTCTTTGGCAGAGGCAGTTTTTCCTCTAGCTAATGAAATTACTCCGTTAGCATAACGCTTACTAAGTCCGTATTTCTGTTGCATAAGACTATTCCACCTGGATTGATTAAATTTGACTTCTTTATTTAATAAATGATTAACGATTTCAACTGTTGCTTGATAAAATATATCGGACAATGACGTTAAAAACATTTCCAATTCGGTAAAACCGATGGGGTTAAGTTCATCGGCGGGAGTTGGCAAGCCTTTGCAATAAGTGAGAGTCGTCATAACTTTTTGGCTACCTCCCTCAGTTCATCCACTATTTTTTTGTTCTTATGACTTCGACTTCCATATAGACGAGCGGAAAATACTGTGATAATTTCTAATACATCTGCCGCTAAGTCTTCCTCGAATATACTATCATCAGAACGGTTGATAATTATTACCTCTGTACCAAACGTCTCACATAATGTGAAAATTAAATCCGAACCAAATCTCAGGAGTCTATCCTTATGCGTTAATACCAACCTTTCTACTTGGTAACTGGTAATTAATTTGATTAATCTAATCAGTCCTTTCTTTTTATAGTTCATGCCACTACCGAGATCTTGAATAATCTCAAATTCCCATCCCTGTTTGGCACAGTAGCTTTCCAAGACTAACACCTGTCTATTTAGATCGTCTTTTTGGTCATGACTAGATACTCTGGCATAACCAACGGTTAATTCGTTACCCGATTTATTTCCAATTAAGTCAGCAATATCGTATCGACGATGACCGCCAGCCGTCCGAGAAGATCGTATTTTGCCATTGAGTTCCCATCGGTGCAAAGTTTTGACCGTCACACCTAGTAGAGTAGCTGCTTCTTGGGGGGTTAAACTAGACATTCCCTGATTATACCATAGAAAATGTCTAGTTATGTCACTAATTGTCTAGATATTGACGGACTGTTAGTTAACCCTAACGCCCACCACTCTGACGCTGGCTAGCACGGGGTTGGGGCGTTCCCATTCCCGGTTGAGACACAGACTCATCAATCTCTTCTAACGTTAAGTTAACTGACACTCGGACTGGAGTCCCATCTGGCAGAAACATGGTCAAGTTATAATCAACTTTTGTAACAAAACACCGAATATACTCCAGGGAACCCCAGGTAAACACATAAGTGGGCGGACGTTTTTCCTTTCCTTCCCCCGACTCGGCAAAATTTACCGCTTTCTCAAAGGGTTTCAGGTAACGGAGGACGTTCTCACCTGTCTCATAGGTATCAAAAATAATATCGTTAATCGAGAGGGTAACGGGTTCAGGATAGGCAAAGTTGACCTTGGGTAATCCTCGACCCGTTCGCGCTCCACTACTTTTTGTTAAGTTAATTTGCTGGCTAAACGCCAATTGGTTAGGGTTAAACATGAAATCAATTGTTCCCCCACCATCTGTAGAAATCAGTTGGGCTTTAACAAGTTGTGACATGACCGATTACCTCTGACTCAGTTTTTCCGCTGGTTGCCAACGGTTTATTGTCCTTATCTGACGCTGAGTTTTCCAGAAAGACTCTTACTGACTACTCTACCAGAGAGTTGAGAAAAGGGCTTACCCACCTGTAAGGTAATCAGCCCCTCTTATGCCAAGATTCAATTAACCTTGTGCGTAACTTGTTTAAGTCTTGTAAAGATGTTCCGGCGGAACATCCCTACGATTGTGATGCTGTAGCATCTAATAATTTCACGTAAGCAATAGGGAGAACAAGGGGCCAAAATAGCGTCGCGATGCCCACAGTGAGGAAAGATAAGACGTTTTGCTGAGGTGATAGTCCTGCTCCTTTTTTGAGAAAGCGTAACCAAGTGGCTAATAAATAAAGCCCAGTCAACATGTAAACACTAATAAGCAAAAGTGTCATCTTTCAACTCCAGGTATAAATAAACACAACTCGTCAAAGTCCCAGGTATTATATCAGATGTCTATTAAATTGGCTAATTGTTACTGGTTTGTCTAGTCTATCTGGATGAGTTGTGAAATAGCTATCTGGACTGGGCCCCTTTATGAATCAATCTGCCTAACCCTTTGAATCGGGTTCAGCATAACCTATCTACGACTTGGATACGGTCGCGTTCAATAACCTTACGTAAGCAATGGGAAGGACAAGGGGCCAAAATACTGTGGCGATACCAATAGTGAGTAAGGATAAAACTTTTTGCTGGGTTGACATTCCTGTTCCTTGTTTGAAAAAGCGTAACCAAGCTGTTAATAAATAAAGTGAAACAAGCACGTATAAACTGATAAGCCAAAGGTTCATAGCAAGACCCAAGATATAGATGAAAACAGGTGGATCAGATTTTATCGTCTACGAGATATCTGATCTGTTTGTACTCTTCAAATTATCACCAATTGTCAAAGTGTACCCTGTGTTACCTGTCTTTGAGTTCGGTGATATGCAGACGATAAACTTGTGAGTAATTTGCGAGTCAACTGTGATCATTATCATAAAACAGTATGAGAATGATCACAGTCAAGACTGCTTGACTGATTCAAGGATAATTTCCTCTGTCTCGCTAGACTAACGTGACACGATACAAAGTAAAGTCAAATATTACTGATTTAAAGATTTGTCGTTAGGGATTAAACGCTGATAACACTAACATGCTGACGACGAACCTAGCTTAAGTCTGAATATCACTGACTTGAAAGTTTAACCATCTGATTGAAATTATCGCTTTGAGTTAAAATGTTAGACTCTAAGGGGGTTCGCTCTCCCTATTCCCTCTGATGGTGATCCGATTTTAGAGTTGAGATTGTAGCCGCTTGGCGGATGGGGAAAGGATAGGTTTTGTGGGAATGGTATTGGTGCTATCTCGATTGCCCCCATAAATCCGCCCCAAGTAAGCGCTTGATGGGTTTATTTCACAGCGTATAATCATTCATCCTGGATAATTTAAACGTTAGAAAGTCCGATGAACAGAACCTGGAATCTTTCTCCGTTAGGACGATATTTTCTCAACGTCTTAGCCCTGACGCTAATTTATATCGCTACTGCCCAAATTTTTAGCCGTCAGAATATTATCATTCCCGCCGGAATTAGTCAAGCCGCCCTTTTGTTACTGGGGCGCAATCTGTGGCTGGGTGTGGCTTTGGCTGAGTTATCTAGGGCGCTATTGATGGGAATTCCGGGAACGGTGGCGATCGCGTCTTGTTTAGGCTGTACGCTACAAGCTTGGTTGGGTGTAACGTTGGTTCAATCCTGGGAGATGCATCCAGGGTTAAATCGTCGCCGGGATGTGGTCAAATTCCTGGTGGGTATGGTTCTATTATCCTCCCTGGTGAGTCCGACTCTTCGTCTGTTGGGTGAAGTTTTGGCGGGGGAATGGGGTGCAGGGGATTGGCTGCGGTGGTGGTTGAGTAATGCGATGGGACTTTTAATTGTTACGCCTGTACTGTTAACTCAGGGTTATTCAATGATGCAGTCGGGGGATGAGGGGAATGAGGAAGATGAGGGAGATGGGGAAGATGGGGAAGATTGTAGAGACGTTCCGATGGAACGTCTGGGAGATAGGGGAGTTATGCTGTTCATTCACAATTTGGGTAGGGGCGGGTTTAGTTCTATCTGGGTTAAGTCAAAAACGATAGTAGTGAAACCCGCCCCTACAAGCTATGGCGAAGGGTTGACACTCATCATTCAAGTTGGAGTGTGGCTGATTGGATTGGTAATCGTGAGTGGGTTGGTGTTTGGGGTTTTCTCTATTCCCCCTAGTTCCTCGGTCATTGTCACGGATAGTTATGTAACAGACTCTAGTCTAATTGGCGTCCAATTTCATCAAAAACTTGCCACTCAGTTAAGCGAGTTGTTAAATCAGCCTTTCGGTCAAATTGACTTAAAGTATTTGCTATTTCCGTTTATTTTAGGGTCAGCCCTACAATGGGGTCAACGGATCACAACATTGGGTATTGGTGTAGTCGCGAGTATCGCTTTTTGGCAACAGGCTGAAAGGTTTGAGTCGTTTAATCAGGTTATCGTTTCCCAAGATGTGTTTATCGCCATCTTCGCCATAACCACCCTGATTGTCGCTGCTATTGTCAGCGATCGCGCCAAGGCTTACCAAGAATTATGCGATCGCAATACCCAGTCTCGCCATCTGGCTGAACATCTGGATCAACAGTTCCAAGAACGAACCGCCGCCTTGAAAGCCGCTAATCGCCAACTCTTAGCCGAAGTGGTGGAACACAAGCAGATGGAGAAAGCCTTGCGGAAAAATGATCAACGTCTCGCCCTGTTGGTGCAACAAACTCCCTTAGCGGTGATTGAATGGAATACAGATGGAGACATTGTGGATTGGAATCCGGCGGCGGAAAGCATTTTTGGCTATCGTCGAGACGAAGCTTTAGGTCATCCGTCTACCCTAATTGTACCCCCTGCTGCCCAAGCTAAAATTAAACAAATTAAAGCTAAACTTTGGTATGACAAACAAGTTGCTCGTTCCTGTAATCAGAATATCACCAAAGATGGCAGAACCATTATTTGTGAATGGTATAATACACCGCTAATTGATAGCCAGGGGAATCTTGTTGGGATTGCGTCCATGGCATTGGATATTACTCAACGTCAGGAAACACAAACGGCTTTGCGGGAGAGTGAGGAACGGTTTGCTTTAGCGATTCAAGCCAATGATAGCGGATTATTTGACATTAACTTCAAAACCAAGACCTACTATTATTCCCCCCAATTCCTGCAACTGATTGGTTATCCCGAAAACCGTGATACTCCCAGCTTTGATGAGTTGATGGGGCGGGTTCATCCAGAGGATCAGTCGATGGTAAAAATCAGCATCGATCAACTTTTCATTAGTGAACTATCGCAGTGGAAATTAGAGTTTCGCATGGTTCACTCTAATGGTTCAACCCCTTGGTTTTTATCGCGAGGATTGGTTCTGCGGGATGAAAATGGTAAGGTGACACGCATTGTCGGGACCCATACGGATATCAGCGATCGCAAACAAGCAGAAGCCGCCTTACTGGAGAGAGAGGAACAATTCCGTCAACTGGCGGAAAATATTCGGGAAGTGTTCTTTTTAACCACACCCGATTTAAGCCGCATGTTTTATCTGAGTCCCGCTTATGAGGACGTTTGGGGACGATCCCGCGAAAGTCTTTACGACCAGCCGATGACCTGGTTAGATAATATTCATCCCTACGATCGCGATCGCGTGGCGGAGGCGTTAGGGAAACAACTGCAAGGGGAACAAGACTTTGAACAAGAGTACCGCATTTTACGTCCCGACGGGAGTGAACGCTGGGTTTGGGTGCGGACGTTTCGCGTGTTTAACGACAAGGGTAAAATGACCCGTATCGCTGGGATTGCTGAAGATATCACTGAACGCAAATATTCCGAGGCTGAACTGCGGCGTCAAACCCTACAACGGCAACTTTTTGCCGAAATTACCCTGAAGATTCGCCAATCCTTACAACTCGATGCCATCCTGCAAACGACTGTAACGGAAGTGCGCCGAATTTTGCAAGTGGATCGAGTGGTGATCTACCAACTCAATGATGATGGAACTGGTGTAATTATGACCGAAGCTGTGGTTCCTGGCTGGACACCGATTCAAGGACAAGAGATTTATGATCCCTGTTTTCGGGAAGGCTACCTAGATCAATACCGCCAAGGGCGCATTCGCGCGATCGAGGATCTCTACCAAGCTGACTTAGAACCCTGCCATATCGAACTTTTACAACCCTTTGGCGTAAGAGCGAATTTAGTCGTTCCCATTCTACAACGAGAGAACCTCTGGGGTCTATTAATTGCCCATCAATGTAGTGGTCCGCGACAGTGGGAAATGTTTGAAATTGAACTATTGAGTCAACTCGCGGATCAGGTCGGAATTGCCCTCGCCCAGAGTCAACTGTTAGAAGAACAAACCCGAATTAGTCAACAGTTAGCCGAAAAGAATGTACACCTGGAACAAGCCCGCCAAGAAGCCGAAACGGCTAATCACGCTAAAAGCGAATTCTTGGCAAATATGAGTCATGAACTCCGCACTCCCCTCAACGGTATTTTAGGCTATGTCCAAGTTCTCAAACGCGAACCCCATCCCACCGCCAAGCAACAACAGGGACTGAGTATTATTCAACAGTGTGGGGAACACCTGTTAACCCTACTCAACGATATTTTAGACCTATCTAAAATCGAAGCCCGGAAAATGGAGTTATGTTTAAGTGAATTTCAGTTTCCCCATTTTCTGGAAGGCATTATCGAAATGGTTCGTATCCGGGCGGATGAAAAAGCCATTGCGTTTCACTATCAACCTCTCTCTCCTTTACCTAAAATTGTCCGGGGTGATGAAAAACGATTGCGACAGGTGCTAATTAATTTGTTGGGAAATGCGATTAAATTTACGGATCAGGGGAGTATCACATTTAAAGTGGGCTATACTTCAGCCCAAGAACCAGCGACAGAAGCATCTAGCACCATGCGCTTTCAAATTGAAGATACCGGAATTGGCATCGCGGCTGAACAATTAAACGATATCTTTTTACCCTTCCATCAAATTGGCGATCGAAATCGCCAGGTGGAAGGAACCGGATTAGGATTGGCGATTAGTCAGCGATTAGTTCAACTCCTTGGCGGCGAACTTCATGTCGAAAGTCATGTTGGTCAAGGGAGTACCTTTTATGTGGATTTAGAGTTACCCGCCGTCTCTCCGGATCAAGCATCGGATGTTGTGGAAGACCGAATTATTGTTGGATTTCACGGTTATCCACGCAAAATCTTGATTGCCGATGATCAGTGGCAAAATCGCTCAATTTTAGTCAATTTATTGTTACCCTTAGGATTTGAGGTACTCGAAGCGATCAACGGTGAAGACTGTCTCCAGCAAGCCCAACATGAACACCCTGACGCGATTTTAATGGATTTGATCATGCCCAAACTCGATGGATTAGAAGCAACTCGACGGATACGAGAGATGCCATCGTTACGGGATACCGTTGTGTTGGCGATTTCAGCGAGTGTTTTTGGAGAAAAACAACAGCAATCTATCGCTGCAGGTTGTAATGATTTTATTGGACAACCTGTACAAGCCAAAACCCTGTTTGCCACGCTAAAAAAGCATCTCAATTTAGAATGGATTTATGAATCCGACGAAGCGCCCAGTAGTGTTTACCCTCAGGAAAAAGTACCCGAACCAAATGCAGAGGTTTCGATTACTCCCTCACAGATTGTTGCGCCACCCCTTAAGGAAATGAAGATTCTCTATGACTTAGCGATGATGGGTGATATTAAAGGGATTAGTGAGCAAGCCGATAAACTTGAACAACTTGATTCGCGATGGGTTCCATTTGCCAAGATACTACGCCGTTTAGCTAATGGATTTCAGGAAAAACAAATTCTAGAGTTTGTCAAAAAATACATGAACGAGAGAGGGGATTAAACGTGTTTAGTTTGGTTTGGTTTGTAGGGGCGGGTTTTACTACTATCGTGTTTTCCTGCACCCAGATGTAACTAAACCCGCCCCAACCGAGTGTATAACGAAGGACAAATAACAAATGACGAATGACGAATAACAAATGACGAATGACAAAGAGACGATTCTCATTGTTGATGATAATCTCACCAACTCAGAAGTGCTGTTAGATTTTGTAAGTGAGGCGGGATACCAAGTTATCCTGGCAAGGGATGGTGACAGTGCAATCAAAAAAGCTGAAGTTGAGCATCCCGATATCATTTTGCTGGATGTGATTATGCCAGGAATTGATGGGTTTGAAACCTGTCGGCGTCTGAAAGCTAATCCGGCTACCCAAGATATCCCAGTAATTTTTCTCACCGCCCTGTCGCAAACGGCGGTGATCATCAAAGGATTTGAATTAGGCGCAGTTGATTATATTATTAAGCCTACCCAGCAGGAAATCGTGTTAGCACGAGTGAACACGCATCTAACAATTCAAAAGCTACGCCAAAATCTGCAAGCCCAAAATCAGCAACTCCAACAGGAGATTCAGCAACGTCAAGAGGCTGAAGCGAAACTGCAGAAAGCGAATGCTCAACTGAAGCGTTTAGCCACGTTAGATAGTTTAACTCAGGTGGCAAATCGGCATCGATTTGATGAATATTTTAACCAAGTGTGGCGGATTTCGCGACGAGAACAATGGGTATTGTCGTTACTTTTATGTGATGTAGACTATTTTAAACTCTACAATGATACTAAGGGACATCAAGCTGGGGATGAATGTTTGTATAAGGTGGCGCAAGCGATGAAACAGGTGGTAAAGCGTCCCGCTGATTTAGTCGCCCGCTATGGGGGAGAAGAATTTGCGGTGATTCTACCGAATACCCCAGCCCAAGGCGCGTTACAAGTTGCCAAATTTATTCAGTCGAAGCTGATTCAGTTGGGTTTGACACATCC
This sequence comes from Coleofasciculus sp. C1-SOL-03, assembly GCF_040220555.1. Taxonomy (NCBI): domain Bacteria; kingdom Bacillati; phylum Cyanobacteriota; class Cyanophyceae; order Coleofasciculales; family Coleofasciculaceae; genus Coleofasciculus; species Coleofasciculus sp. C1-SOL-03. Next base: position 5,216 of record NZ_JAVJUO010000011.1, on the reverse strand, counting down.
GCGATCGCCGATTAAAAATTCTGTCACCTTAAGTGTAGGGGTATCTAGCACTGTTCCTTGTCATCAAACCTCTCCGGAAGCGCTAATAGCGGCGGCGGATCAAGCATTGTATCAGGCAAAAGAAACGGGACGCGATCGCGCGGTTTTTCTGCCACTGGACGATCCTCACTCTCAGAGTGTATGCTCTATACCTTCACCCTCTAGTTCCTCACCGAATTGATCCGCTGTAGAGACGTGCCATGGCACGTCTGGAAGCTAGGGGAGCAGAGGAATAGGACAATAGTTAATTTTCTAACGGGAGACAATAAAATAGCTGCGATCGCCAAGTAAACGTAACAGATTGGCAACAATACCAGTATATCTGCTCTGGCTTGATTTTGAGGTTGGTGTATCTTCCATGTCAGGCTTATCATCTATTGTTTACCGTTTATGGCACTTCATCAGGGAATGAATCATGAACGATGAACGATAAACTATGAACCAAACTACGTCAGCCCCGATGAATGATGAACATTCTAATCAAGGCGTCATCGTTATTGTCGATGATACTCCTCATAATCTCGGTGTCCTGTTTGACTTTTTAACCGATTCTGGCTTCAGAGTTTTGGTGGCGCAGGATGGGCAAAGCGCTCTGCAAAAAGTCGAGTATGCCAAACCCGATCTCATCTTACTGGATGTGATGATGCCGGGGATTGATGGCTTTGAAACCTGTCGTCGCCTGAAAGCCAATCCAGCCACACGGGATATCCCGGTGCTGTTTCTCAGTGCGCTGTCTGATGCGGTGGATAAAGTCAAAGGATTTAATCTGGGAGCGGTAGACTTTATCACTAAACCCGTGCAGCAGGAAGAAGTTAAAGCTAGAGTGACAACCCATCTGGCACTCCGGAACCTGCAAAAGCGGCTAGAGGAACAAAATCTGCAACTCCAAGCCGAAATACAAGAACGACAACGGGCAGAAGCTTCCCTGCGCCAAGCGGAAGAGAAATATCGCAGTATCTTTGAACGAGCCACCGAGGGCATTTTCCAAGCCACGCCGGAAGGACGCTACATCACGGCGAATCCAGCCCTAGCCAAAATTTTAGGCTATACCTCCCCCGAAGATCTCATGGCACAGGTGAGGAATATTGGAGAACAACTGTATGTGGAACCCACCCGCCAGGAAGAGTTAGCCGCCTTAATGCAGCGCTACGATACCTTAGCCGACTTTCAGTCCCAGGTTTATCGTAAAGACGGCAGGATTATTTGGGTTGTGGAAAATATCGATACGGTTAAAGATGAAGCAGGTCAACTGCTCTACTACGAAGGAACGGTATCAGATATTACCGAACAAAAACAAGCCGAAGTCGCCCTCACTCGTGCCCGCAAACGTGCGGAACTCCTGCTGTTGAATATCTTACCTCAACCCGTAGCAGAGGTGTTGAAGCGGGGTCAACGCACGATCGCCGAGAGTTTTAAAGGGGTGACGATTATGTTTGCCGATCTGGTTAATTTTACCAAGTTTTCCACCCAAACCTCACCCACCGAACTGGTTGAACTGCTGAACCAGATTTTCTCCAAATTTGACCGACTGGTTGAGGAACATGGCGTAGAAAAAATTAAAACCATAGGTGATGCGTATATGGTGGCGGCGGGACTCCCTCGGCGGCGTCTGGATCATGCTCAGGCGATCGCCCAGATGGCGTTAGAGATGCAGCGAGCCATTTCTGAATTTAACCACGAAACCGGAGAAAATTTTCGCCTCAGGATTGGCATTAATAGTGGTCCGGTTGTTGCGGGTGTGATTGGCATTAAAAAGTTTAGCTACGATTTGTGGGGTGACACGGTGAACACGGCTAGCCGGATGGAGTCTCATGGCTTACCAGGTCGCATTCAGGTAACACAGGCGACTTATGAATTGCTCAAAGACGAATACGAGTTTGAGGAACGCGGTGTGATTCAGATTAAAGGTAAGGGAGAAATGACAACCTATTGGCTGCGGGGGAAAAAAATTTAGTAGACCAAAACATTTTCAGTTAAGTTCGCTCCGAGAGCGGGGGAGCCGAGGAGCTGGGGGAAAACTGTGCCAATTTGTTTTTGTATTACCTGCTACATTTCTCGGATCGTCATTCGTCATTCGTCATTTGTCATTTGTCATTCGTCATTCATCATACTCGCGCAAGCGAGAAGCAAGCTACGTCATTCGTAAGGGTTTGAGGAACATTCACAGAACTTAACATAGTTCGGTTTATTTCCACCGACTTACTTTGATCTGAACTTAATGATTCAACTTCTATATTTAGTGTTTAAATGATTAAAATCAAAACTGAAAACACTAGATATAGGATACACCTAACTTAAAACTTAGACTGAACCCCCAAGCTAGGCGGAAAAATTTCGGCGTTGGAGAATGACAAATCTGCGATCGCGCTGATGTTTCGCTTTGATAAGTGATCATGAAAACATTACCCAGCCCCATCAACCTGTGTTACTATCTGGAATAATATTCACTTTATTTCGATCTCCTAATGAGCAAGGTTCTGGTGTTAAACGCCTCCTACGAACCGCTCAATGTCACCAATTGGCGGCGAGCGGTTGTTTTGATGCTCAAAGGCAAAGCGGAACAGATTGAACACAACGGCAAATATGTCTATCCCGAGTTACCGCTTCCCACAGTTATTCGCTTGCGCCATTATGTTCGGGTTCCTTACAAAGAAATTCCCCTAACCCGCCGCAATATCCTCTACCGCGATAGTCATTCTTGTCAATACTGCGGATACACGGGAGATGATTTAACCCTCGATCATGTGATTCCGCGTTCTCGACACGGGGGAGATTCTTGGGAAAACATCGTCACGGCTTGTGTACGGTGTAATGTCAAAAAAGGGAACCGAACGCCCAAGGAAGCCAACATGATATTGCGACATCAACCCCGCAGACCCTATAGCAGTTTGCACTTTGAGGTGGCTAAACAGGTTAAAGGTGGAGTCCATCAGGAGTGGCGAAAGTATGTGATTGGTGTTTAATATCAAATGCAGGTAGGACATCAATTTCCGCCAATCAAAAGCTCAAGTCGGATAAACCTTTGAACCCGTTTTAACGGAACATAAGGTTTTAGCCCGTCAACGCGGATCGACTTCTGGCGATGCTAACGAAAAAATCTCAGTATTGGGCTATAAGGTATAACAGTGGGTTCCAATGCCCATTCAATCACCAGCCCCTGTTCCAGTGGCGATTGGTGCGACACTAGACCGATGGCTGAATACCTTGTCCGCAATGGAATCCAACTCACTTAAATCTGTCAATAATAACGCTCTACCCAGTAAAGCATCACGTTCGGATGGGAGTACGGTGGCTTCCCAACAAAAGAAAGCTGCCCAAAAAAATCCCAATCACCGCAGTAATCATACCCGTGAACCTCGGCGGCGTTTTGATGCATCCCAAGCCAAGATAGGAGAACTGCAACAGGTTTTGGATCGTCACAGTTCAGAACGCCAGCTTATTGTCATTCAAGATTTCCCTGATCCGGATGCTTTATCAAGTGCTTGGGCGTACCAGTTAATTGCCCAACAGTACAATATCCAATGTGACATTGTATATGCCGGAACTTTGTCTCATCAGGAAAACATTGCCTTGGTCAAGTTGACCAACTTACCTGCTAAACGCTGGGGGATTCAGACATTGAAGGATCGGGATTTCTCCGTGTATCAAGGTTGTGTGCTGGTGGATAATCAGGGAACCACAACCCAATTAATGCCCTTTGTCAAACAAGCTGGTCTTCCCGTTGTTGTCCTGATTGATCATCACAATCCTCAGGATGATCTAGACGCAGAATTTACCGATTTACGCCCTCAGACAAGGGCAACTGCTACGATCCTTACCCAATACCTGCAAACCGGGTTACTTAAGCTGGATAGTAGTATTAGTACCCATGTTAAATGTGCCACAGCACTCATGCACGGTTTACGTGCCGATACCGATCGCCTAATGCGGGCGACAGACGAGGATTTCCTCGCGGCGGCGTATTTGAGTCGTTTCTATGACGTACAGTTACTCAATGCTGTCCTGCAAACCGCACGATCGCGACGAGTCATGGATGTGATTGAGCGATCGCTGAAAAACCGCATTGTTCAGAATAATTTTTCGATGGCGGGGGTTGGCTATTTACGGTACGATGACCGGGATGCGATTCCCCAAGCGGCGGACTTTTTAGTGACTGAAGAAAATGTCCATACGGCTGTCGTTTATGGGATTGTTCACAACGAAGACGAAGAAGTCGAAGTCGTGATTGGTTCCTTGAGAACCAGTAAAATCACCCTTGATCCCGACGAATTTATTAAAGAAGCCTTTGGTCAAGACAATCAAGGACGATTCTTTGGTGGCGGACGCATGACTGCTGGTGGCTTTGAAATCCCGATTGGTTTCTTAGGTGGCTTTAATGACAATACGGAATACACCAAGCTCAAATGGGAAGTCTTTGATATTCAAATCAAGCAAAAACTCTGGCGTTTAGTTAATCCCAAAGATAATGTGATTCACGCCGATTAAACGAGTATGGCTCTTTAGCATGGCAGACTCAATATTTATGCGGAGGATCACCCCCAACCTTGTAGGATTTGGACAATGCGATCGCAAAAACGTTCATGACCGATAGCTCCCCAACAGCAATCCTTCACCTGAGTGACCTTTGTCGAGACAAACCTGAACGCCCCGGATGGTCAATCACTTTCGGAGCAACTTGTGCGGATGCTGCTGCCGTCTGTCTCGATGCTCAGGGGCATCAGAGTCCTGTTATCCTGCAAATTAGTGGAATCCAACCTAGTGAAATTGAACTTCAGTGGAATGCGATCAACTATACTATGCGCCGATTTAATGCTGATCGAGAAGTCGCCACCGAATATGGAGCCTATGGTATCGCAGCACTCATCATGCCCCACCTGACTAACCTCACCATTATCGAACGCTCGGTTAAAGGAAAAGGCTTTGGCTTCGATTTTTGGCTTGGCTCCATTGATGATGCAGACAGCCTGTTTCAGCGCAAAGCCCGCTTGGAAGTCTCAGGTATTCGTCAAGGTTCTGAAAGCATCATCCAATCCAGAGTTAACTTGTCCGCCGTAAGTCCCCCGTCATAATTTTAAATTTGACGGTGGGATATAAGGCGGTTTTAGTGTTATAAGAGATGCAAACGGTTATACAGGAATGTTCTTCCGGGCTTGTGAGAGTGAAAGGTAGGCTTATAC
>NZ_JAVJUO010000010.1:0-45200 GCF_040220555.1 Coleofasciculus sp. C1-SOL-03 | reverse complement strand
TCCTTGGCAAAGTCACTGTCAGGCGTACAATCTAGGTATTGCATCTAAGTTACCCATGCGTGAAGCTTCTACTCCCTTACCTCACAAAATCATTGGTGTTGCCGTGATTTGGAATGACCAAGGACAAATTTTAATTGACCGCCGCCCTGCTCAAGGGTTATTGGGTGGATTATGGGAGTTTCCTGGCGGCAAAATTGAGCCGGATGAAACCGTGGCAGACTGTATTCAGCGGGAAATTCGGGAAGAATTGGGAATTGAGATCGAAGTAGGCGATCGCGTAATCACGGTCGATCATGCCTATAGCCATTTTCGCGTGACATTGATTGTCCATCACTGTCGTCATCTGTCGGGTGTCCCCCAAGCCTTGGAATGTGATGAAATCCGTTGGGTAACCCTAGAGGAAATTGACCAGTTTCCGTTTCCCAAGGCTAATATTCAGATTATTGCGGCATTGCGTCAAGAGGTTGAGAGGATGTAGATGTAACTGCTTGAAACTGGGGACTATAGCGGTTCTCTTTTGAGTGTACTACACCCCACACCCTGTCTTTTTTGCACTAGGGGCATTTTCCTTAGCTTTATAAAGCTTGTATGAAGTAAGTCTATAGGCTTACTCATTCAGTTGTATAATTTTTTCTTATAGTTTTTGGATTGATAGCTTGGATAAAGTCGCTGGGATCAGGAGAATGTGTCAAATTAGATGTCCTCTCAGTAAGGAAGTAAGTAAGCGTTGAGATTCTGAACGAGATGAAGCTATGTAAAGAAGTCAGGCACAATTGAATCGGAAGCGCTCAACTGTAAACCCGGTCGCCTGTGCTATCGCTTCGACCCTATCCATCACTGCTTATGCTCCCATCCCGTTCATCTTCAAACATATGTCCAGCGACTTCCTTGTGTTTAAGAGGTTTCCGCTCCCGCTAAGTCGGATTCATGTCTGAGCAATATTTAGCTAATCAGAATCCACTTTTGTTTCCCGTCAAAATAAGTAGTCGGACATCAATCAAGTGAATTTTATTAAGTTTTATAAAAATCTCCAATCGGTGCGCTTTCAGTGATCAAGTATTTTTACAAAGATTAATAAAGTATAGTTAAGTTTTATCCGAATGCTTAATAGCTATAGCTTATCCTACTCCACAAATTCCATGTCCTCTTCTTGCCTGCGTCGTTGAGCGCCGACATTAGGGGCATCTGAGTTTCCTCCAGCCAAGATTTAATATAATTTTCAATTATAAATCCAGAATATGAAGATTCAGTAAAGTCGGTCTTCAAGTCTAGAGAAATTCTAGTAATGCATGTTATTTATATGTGACAGGAGAATTTAATCGAGGTAAAGATTTGTATCTCCTAGAGAGAGTGTGAAGATTGTTTGCTCTCCATATTGCCACCGATAACTGTAAATTATTGATAAGTATCGACCGAAACAAGGAGCAAGAAATGTTTTTGATTAACCAAAAACCTCTGACGAGAGTAAAAAAACGCTCGACTAAGAAAAGTCGCTTTCATAAAAGGGCTGTATCTAGATCAAAAAAAAGTCCTCCTCAGATGAATGTCCTATTACTCGCCCCCCACCCCTTTTACCAAAACCGGGGTACACCCATTGCCGTGAACTTGGTTTTAAGGGTGTTGTCTGAACGAGGAGATCAGGTTGACATGGTGACTTATCCAGAAGGACGTGATATTGAGTATCCCAACGTAACCATACACCGGACGCCACGGCTACCTTTTGTTCGCAATATTAGACCGGGTTTCTCCTGGAAGAAATTAGTTTGTGATTTTTTCATGATTTTTAAAGTTATCGGTTTGATTTCCCGGAAGCGCTATGATTTGGTTCATGCCGGAGAGGAATCGGTCTTTATTGCCTTAATGTTGAATCTATTCTGCAAACTTCCCTATGTATATGACATGGACTCGTCCCTAGCGCAGCAGCTTATCGAAAAGTATCCAAAGTTAACATTGCTCAATTCATTTTTGAATTTTTGTGAACGAGTAGCGGTGCAAAAGGCGGCGGTTGTTGTGGCGGTTTGTCAGGCATTAGCGACTGATATTCAAGCCTACAAGCCCAAAAATGTGGTGGTTATCCCCGATATATCGTTATTGAACTGACTGAGATTCTGTAAAAAGGGTGGTGTATGCAAATGCAGAGTAATTTGAGAACTGAATTAGGAATCAACCATGTACTGCTTATGTATGTGGGCAATCTGGAAACGTATCAGGGGGTAGATCTCCTCTTGGAAAGTTTTGCCTTGACTTTAAAGAAAAATAAGTTGGCTGATTTAGTCGTTATCGGTGGCGAGGCGTCTGACATTCAGAAGTACAAGCAGCAGGCTAAACAGCTTGGCATTTTAGAAAACGTCCATTTTTTGGGACCCAAACCCGTTGATGATCTAGGGATATATCTAGCCCAGGCTGATATTGTCGTCTCACCTAGAGTCAAAGGGAAGAATACACCAATGAAACTCTATTCCTATCTACACAGCGGCAAAGCCTTACTAGCGACGGATTTACCCACTCACACCCAGGTGCTGAATAGCCAAATTTCCCTACTGGCAGCACCCAATTCCCAAGCTTTTTCCCAGGGAATGGTGCATCTGATTGATGATCCCGATTTACGACTCAAACTAGGTAGCAGCGGAAAACAATTTATTGAACGGAATCATACTTATAAAGTGTTTTGTCGAAAATTCAATCTTCTCTATGATTGGTTGTATGCAGGAGTAGTGGAGGGTGCAGCCGTAGCATTAAGCGTAGAAGCTTAGTTTAATCAAAATCAGGGTAAGGAGCATCATATTATGAAGAGAAACCTGCTCAATTTAACCAGAAACACATACGACTTACTGATCATTGGCGGTGGTATCTATGGTGCCTGCATCGCCTGGGAAGCCAGCTTGCGGGGTTTATCCGTGGCGTTGGTGGAGAAAGGGGATTTTGCCTCAGCCACCTCTGCTAACAGCTTAAAGACGATTCATGGGGGATTGCGATATCTGCAAAATGCTGATTTTCGGCGTATGCGGGAATCGATTCGGGAACGCAGAACCTTATTCCGGATTGCGCCTCACTTAATCCACCCACTCCCAGTTTTGATTCCCACCTATGGACATGGGATGAAGGGGAAAGAAGCCTTGAGTCTGGCACTGGCAGTGAATGATATGATTAGTTGCGATCGCAACCAACTCGATGATCCCCAAAAACATATTCCTAATGGTCGCGTCATTTCTGCCCAAGACTGTCAGCAGTTGCTTCCAGGGATTCCCGACGAAGGGTTAACCGGGGGCGCACTCTTCTATGATGCTCAAGTTTACAACTCAGAACGACTTCCCCTTTCATTTCTCCAGTCTGCGGCACAAGCGGGTGCAGATGTAGCCAACTACGTGGAAGGGGTTGGCTTTCTTCAAGAGGGTAATTGCGTCACAGGTATCAAAGCCAAAGACATTCTCACCGGGAATCACTTGGACATCCGTGCCAAAACCGTCATCAATACCAGTGGTCCCTGGATGAATCAAGTTCTGGGTTGGCTTCAGGGAGAGTCACCATCTGTTAATGTGCCTTTGGCTAAAGCGGTTAACCTCGTCACTCGTCCCCTATTCCAAACCTATGCTGTAGGAATTTCTAGCACTAATAGTAATAGTGACCCCAATGCCATAGTGAATAAAGGGAGTCGCTTCCTATTTATTGCCCCTTGGCGAGGCAAATCGATAATTGGTACATCCTATACAATTTGGGATGAGAAACCCGATGATTTACAGGTTACTACAGCAGATATTCAAGACTTACTGGATCAAATTAACCAGGCATACCCACCCGCCAATCTCAAACCCGAAGATGTTGATTTTGTCCATGGGGGACTATTGCCCAGAACCGGAGTAGATTCTCACACCGGAGAACCCCTACTGGAAAAACAGTATCACATCCACAATCATGCCCGTGAAGGATTGCCGGGACTCCTATCAATTATTGGTGTGAAGTATACCACCGCCAGAGATGTGGCTGAAAAGGCAGTAGACCAACTGTTTAAATCATGGGGACAACAACCGCCAAAATCGGTTTCTGACATTACCCCCATTTACGGTGGAGACATTGAACGGTTTGACACCTTTTTGCAAACGGCGCTGACGAATTCCCCTGATGGATTAACGGAGGAAACTATGCGCCGTCTGGTTTATAACTATGGGTCTGCCTATCCGGATATACTTAAGTCCCTAGAGGGCAATCTTCACCGACAACAAGCGCCAGTCGATGAGTTAGCGGTTCTCAAAGCCGAGGTGATTCACGCCGTCCGCGCAGAAATGGCGCAAACCCTAAGTGATGTGATATTTCGCCGCACAGAACTGGGTAGTGCTGGTGTTCCTGAACCTCACATTCTCAAGCATTGTGCTGAAACTATGGCAACAGAACTGGGCTGGAGTCTCACCCGAATTGAACAAGAAATACAAGCGGTGAAGGAGGTTAATCAGCATCGATTTCTAACCGTAGTATAAATTGTTGACAATCAAACGTCATCTCCTGTTTGACCTATGCCATCTCCCCTTGCCCACGCTGTTTCCGGATATGTCCTTGCCAAGTTTTTACCTTTGACTCAACCCAGAACCTCTAAGCGCAGGCGATGGGAAATCCTATGTTTGTATCCTGTTTTTGTCGCCACTGTTGCTGACCTAGATTTTATTCCTCAGATCATCACTGGAGAATCATTCCATCGCGGTTTAACCCACAGCCTAATTTTTACCCTTGGCTTTAGTCTGATTTTGGCGTTCATACTCCGTAAACGATGGCAGTTCTCTTACAAGCAACTGGCTTGGATAACGTTTATTCTCTATGGTTCTCATTTGGTTTTGGATTTTTTTACCGAGGGCAGAGGGATTCCGTTGCTGTACCCGTTTACGGAAAACTTTTTTGTATCTTCAATTACTCTTTTTCCGGGAGTTCATCACTCTCGGGGGTTGTGGCACTACAGTCACCTAATCTGGATTTGTTTTGAATTGGTTTATTCAGTTTTGCTAGTCTGGGGGGTAAGATGGTGGCGATTAGTCAAAGCCAATCCGAGAAGAAATATCTAATTCAACAAACAAATGAAATATCCAGATAAATCTCCATTTATTGTCTTGCTGCGACGCTTGGGTAAACTATTACCAGGAAATTATCTGAAAACAATGGTTTACTTAAATTTAGTTCACAAACCTCGTAAGATATTGCGTCGTCTTCTGAATAGTTTTTATCGAATGGATATAATTTACGAAGTTATTCAGGAGTTTAAAAATCAGTATAAGGGAAACTTTTCTATTCTTGAATTTGGCACAGCCGATGGTTATTCTTTTACGAAAATGCTGTATGCGACCAAGTATCTTGACATGGATAACCGAATCACCGTTCACACCTTTGATTCTTTTGAGGGAATGCCAGCTTCTGTTGATGCAAAAGACAAAGATGTCATTGCAGATGATGGATGGGTTGAGGGTCAATTTAAGGGAAGATATCAAGAACTTGAAGACTACTGTCGGAGTCACTATAAGAATTACCAAATTCACAAAGGCTATTTTCAAGATACTCTGACCGATGAAAATCTCAGTTTCTTGAAAAATAATTTACCTATTTTAGTTTGGATAGACTGTGATTACTACAGTTCAACTCGTACTGTTTTTGATAAATTGATTCCTTACTTGCCTAATGGTTGTGTGGTCTATTTCGATGACTACGATTTCAACTTCGGTTCGCGATTCACCGGCGAAGCCAGAATTGTCTATGAAATTAATCAAGGTGTGTTGGGTGAGGGAATAGAGTTAATTTTGGATCGAGAGCTATCATTAAATTCTAACCGTGTCTACCGTTTCATTCGCTTCGAGTCAGACCTGCATTTTGAGCGATTGTATAAACGGAATTTGGCGAGTCAATTGCGTCAACGAACCAATGATTCACCGATGCCATAAGGGTGGTTAACCAAGGAAACAGTGAAGGATTAGGAAATCAGTATGAAAAAGATATTAGAAAAAGAGTGGCCCCTGTTGCTATTTAATAAATCTGTACTGAAGCAGAGAAAATTCAAAGAAATTACTGCGTTGTTGGGAGAAACTACTGATTTGCACTGTCTGGACATTGGGTCTGATAATGGTGTAATTAGTTATCTGCTGCGCCAACGGGGTGGCATCTGGAAAAGCGCTGACCTGGATGAACATACGGTTAATTCCATCCGGGGATTGGTGAAAGACAACGTATTTCAAATTAATGGTCGTCATACCCCCTTTGCCGATAACGAATTTGACCGAGTGGCTATCATCGATTTTTTGGAACATATTCACACTGATGAAGAATTTGTTAAGGAATTATTCCGTATTATCAAACCTGGGGGAGAATTAATCATTAATGTGCCGCATATCAAAAACAGCCTGCTGCGAAAGTTTCGGCTGGCAATTGGGCAGACGGATGAAAAACATGGACATGTCAGACCAGGGTATACGGTGGATGACTTAGTATCCCTGTTGATGGGTCGGTTTAAAATCGTCAGTCACAGAACCTATTCCAAGTTTTTCTCGGAAGCCATTGACACCTTGATGACGTTGGCACTTGACTTACTCAAGCGGGGAGGTGCAAAATCTCAGAAGGGTCGAATTGTTACAGGACAAGACATGAAACGATACCAAAAAATGTTCAGTATGTACTCCTTGGTTTATCCGGTTGTTTGGTTATTTTCTAAGCTAGATGCCTTATTATTAGGAGCAAGTGGTTATATGCTGATTGTCAAAGCCAGAATTGATAAGACCTAGGATATAGTTGGCATAACCTTAGTTGTTCAGGGGCATGAAACAGTGGTTAAAACAAATAATTTTCCCGAAACAGCAGATATCGAAACATCCTCGGATGATTATGCATCCCGTTTTGCTGGGGAAATTGGTGCTTGGTTACTCAAGGTTCAAGAAGAAGCAACCTTGCAGATGCTAGCGGCTTATCCTAATGCCAAGATTTTAGATGTTGGCGGTGGGCATGGTCAACTGACGGAGGCGTTGATTCAGAACGGTTATCAAGTTACGGTTTTGGGAAGTGCAGAGAGTTGTCAAGCGCGAATCCAACATTTTGTGGACGCTAATCGTTGTAACTTTAAAGTGGGTAATATTTTGGACTTACCCTATCCGGATAACACGTTTGATATTGTGATTAGCTATCGGCTACTCCCGCACGTCAGTCAATGGAAACCCTTTCTGGCTGAGTTAGTCCGGGTGGCGGATAAAGCTGTGATTGTAGACTATCCAACAGTCAGAAGTGTGAACGCGATCGCACCCTACTTATTTAAGCTGAAGAAAGGCTTAGAAGGCAACACACGACCCTTTACCTGTTTCCAAGAATCAGAACTGCTGGATTACTTTCGGTCTCTAGGAGTCACTCCCATTGACCGTTATCCGCAATTTTTCCTGCCCATGGTACTACATCGGATGTTAAAATCTCCTCGAGTTTCATCGGCGTTAGAAAAATTATCCAGAGGGTTAGGATTAACCCATTGGTTTGGCTCTCCGGTTATTTTGCAGCTTAATAAAAATGAAAATGGAAGACTTCCCTTACAAACTTCCCCCTGATAGCCGTGCTTTAGTCACGGGGGCGACTGGATTTACGGGTTCACTCCTAGTACGAAAATTATTACAGCAAGGAGTCAGAGTTGTTGCCATTGCCCGCCATACCTCTAATCTCGATTCTTTTAAAGATATGGAGATTGAATGGATTCGAGGAGATGTTTTTGATGAAAACCTAATCAACCAAGCCATAAAAGGAGTGAATTATATTTTCCATCTAGTCACTCCATTTCGCGAGGCAAAGTCTCCAAATATTGGTTACTACAATGTTCATGTTTTAAGTACCCAACTCCTGGCAAAGGCTGCCTTAAAACAACCTGAGTTTAAACGATTCGTTCACGTCTCAACCATTGGCGTTCACGGTCACATTAAACAGCCACCAGCCGATGAAAATGCTCCCCTGCAGCCGGGAGATGTTTATCAGGAAACCAAATTAGAGGCGGAAATCTGGCTGAAAAATTATGCCGCTCAGGAGGAATTATCTGTAACCATTGTTCGACCCGCCGGGATTTACGGTTTTGGAGAGAAAAGGCTTTTAAAAATTTTTAACTGGGTTTATCGCCAGTGGGTACCCGTTATTGGGGAGGGCAATAATTTGTTGCACTTTATCCATGTCGATGACTTAACCAACTTTTTGATTTTAGCCGCAACCCATCCCAAATCTGACGGAGAAGTTTTTATCTGCGGGAGTCCAGAAGCTATATCATTTAAGAAAATGGTCTCAATTATTAGTGACTATTACGGGAATTCAGTGAAATTTATCAAGTTTCCGGCTGCTCCTATGTTTGCCTTAGGTTATTTCTTTGAAGTGATTTGCCGTCCTTTGGGTATAGAACCCCCTATTTATAGGCGGCGATTAGCCTTTTATACCAAAGACCGCTCGTTTAATACCAGTAAAATGAACAATTTATTGGGGTTTGTACCAGCGCATTCGGATGAAGAAGGACTCAAAGAACTAGCACAATGGTATCTTGAACAAGGATGGATTAAATAGAGCGGTATTGTTATAGTTAAAAGATGTTATTTCCAGGAAAAGACACTATGTCATCTATTCGATTGATCATTGTCAAGTTTCTTCAAAAAACAAAACTGAACAAATTAGCTCACAAAATTTATTACTCTTATTTTCACGGCTTTAATCCAGCAACTAGAGAAATTGTATCGGCTCTGGAAATTGCATTCAAAAAAGCTAGTGAATTAGGAACTACACAAAAGGGGGATTATTACGAATTTGGCATATTTAAAGGCTATGCTTTTTGGTATGCTCAAAAAATTGCTAATCAGCATAATTCAAATAAAATGAATTTTTGGGGGTTCGATTCTTTCCAGGGATTGCCACCAGTGAAAGAGAAAGACAAAACCAAGGAAGAAATATTTTATCAGGGTCAATATAGCTGCACAAAAGATAAGGTAATAGATAATTTGAATAATCAGGGAGTTGATTGGAACAGAACTTTTCTAATTGAAGGCTATTTTGAAGATTCACTAAAGGAAGAACTTAAACAAAAGCACTCGATGAATAAGGTTGCAGTAGCCTTAATTGATTGTGACCTTTATCATTCAACTGTAGAAGTGCTTAATTTTATCGAAAATCTAATCATGGAGAAAACTATTCTTATTTTTGACGATTGGAATTGTTTTGATAAAGACAATGAAAGAGGTCAACGAAAGGCGTTTCGAGAATTCCTGGATAAAAACCAAAATTTGTCAGCCGAAGAACTATTTCCCTATGGTTTATATGGTCAAGCCTTTATTATATCAAGCTGACACTTTAATTGTCTAAACAAAAGGAATCAGTATGGTAGCACCCAAAACAAGAAAGCTAGTCTCTAAAACTCCCTTAACGGAACAACTGAGTCAAACAGAATCTTCTGTATTAAAACGGTATCAGAATAAAGTTTTGGGAAATGATCGATTTTTCCCTTTATTAGAATATGAATTAATAACATCTTTGTTTGGTAATCTTTCCGGTGGTTTAGGGTATTTACTCCGCAAACGCTTTTATCCCCACCTTTTTCAGAGTGTGGGTAACGGGGTGATTTTAGGAAAAGGCATTATCTTGCGTCATCCTGGACGGATTACCCTGGGAAATCGCGTGGCTATTGATGATTACGGACTCTTAGATGCTAGTGGTGCAGGAGAGGAAGGGGTTTACCTAGCAGATGATGTGATTGTCTCCCGAAATTGCGTCATACAGGGTAAAACGGGTCCAGTGGTAATCGGCGCTAAAACCGATATTGGCTGTAATACTATTCTCGCCTCTACCACGGGAATTTATATTGGTCGTTCTGTGTTAATTGCTGGTAACTGTTACATCGGCGGTGGACGCTATCTATCAGACCGTTGCGATATTCCGATGATGGAACAGGGACTCTACTCAAAAGGACCCGTTGCGATCGCGGATGATGTCTGGTTAGGTGCTGGCGCTATTGTACTGGATGGCGTTTCCATTGGCAAAGGATGTATTGTTGGTGCAGGTGCTGTGGTGACCAAAGACCTTCCTAATTATGCGGTTGCGGTGGGAGTTCCGGCTAGAGTCATAAGTAACCGTAAAGAAACCAAAGATAAATAGGGTTCCTTTCGAGTAGTATTGATTCCAGCTTTTCGTCAATTTTAGGTTATTCAATTTATATACAATGTCCTTGTAAACTCTCTAAAAGGTTATCTAATGAATAACGATTCAAAATCAATCACTTGTTCAAACAATTCTGAACGTCCTATTTTTATTTTTGGGTGTCCACGTTCTGGAACATCTTTACTGAGCCAAATTCTCAATAGTCATCCGAGAATTGCCATACCATACGAATCCCATATCTATAATACTTTTTTTGCTTGGTTAAAATACTACGGGGATCTAGAGGTTGCTAAGAACCGAGAACGTTTGGTGGATGACATATTTAGTACAGATGTCTTCAATGACTGGTTCCCTGCCCCTAACCGTAATCATACCTTAAACTATATCCACAGATATGATTTTCATGGGGTTTTTGAGGCTATAATGTCGGCATGGGCTAACGATCAGGGAAAACAACGTTGGGGAGAAAAAACTCCTGCCCATCTTTTTTACTGGCGCGAAATACTTGATGGATTTCCTAATGTACAAATTATCCATATTGTTCGTGATGGGCGTGATTGTGCATTGTCTTGGAAAAAATCGCGTATGGGACCTAAACATATTTATCCTACAGCTCTAAAGTGGGTAAAACATTTGGAAACTATTGATGAGTTGAAAACTGTTTTAAAACCAGACTCATTTCTTGAAATTAAATACGAAGAATTAGTATCTAATACAGAGTTTACTGTAAGAAAAATTTGTGATTTTTTAGAGGAAAAATATACTCCCGAAATGCTCAATTATTATAAAGACGAAGTTCCTTATAAAACTGACAAGCAAAATCTTCAAAATCTAGCTCGTCCTATTATTGCAAATAACGCCGAAAAATGGCGAACAAAAATGACAAACCGACAACTTCAAATTTTTGAAGCGATCGCAGGTTCTACATTACGCAAATATGGCTATGCTACAGAATTAGAATCTCCTACTATTTCAACCTTAGAACAATTTAAATATCAGTATATTGAGCATCCACCTTTGAAATTGTGGGCAATGCTAAAAAATACAAAAGGTCAAATTGATGGTTTAATACAATTGAAAATTTATCTAAAAATTAGATTTGGGCTATAAGCTTTGGAATACTGAACTTAGTTTTTACTTCTATATAACCCTTTGTTTATTAATCATTTATAGGCAAGGCTTAGGATAAATTTTGACCACCGCAATTTCGGTAAGCCTAAATTAGTAAAATTTCATCAATGTCAACCTATGTAATCGGTTTTAAGAAGCGATCGCGGCGCATCAACACCACTATCGCGGCAATACTGGGAACCATTAAGCCCAACCCAACAATTGGTGTCAATCCATACAGAATCAGAGATGGAATTGCCGTTATTAGCAAACTAATGACAGCAATAATGCCAAGGCATTTGCTGATATGCTGATACTCCATGCGGTTCATTAGGTATAGACCAATAAAACACAACATGAGTTCACTCAATAAAGTTGCGATGGCTGCACCAACACCTCCTAGATAAGGAATAAGAATAAAATTGGAAATCACATTAGTCATTGTTGCTCCAAACATAAGATTAGGCAGTTGCTTTTCTCGCCCGGTAGCTTGAAGTAACTTTTGCACTAAGGTGCCAAACATTTTGAAACTCAAGCTAGGTAGCAGGATAGCCAGAGGTTTGACAGCAGGAGCAAAGGCTTCGCCATAAATGACTTGTACTAATATAGTTTGCGTAAAACCTGCTACAACAATCACAGGCAACGCTACTCCTAAAAGCAGGCGCGTACACTTATAAATCTGCTCGGGGAGTTTTTCAGGTTCGTTGGCATAATATCGAGCAAATCGAGTGAAGGCAACATAGAAAATAACTTGTGGCAACTCAGTAAAAATTTCCAGTATCCGGTACGCTGCACTGTAGAACCCCGCTTCCCCGGTAGGAGCTAATCCCTTGAGCATAACCACATCAATCTGATAGTAAAGAATCCACAGAACTCCAGATAGCGCAAATGGGTAAGCTGTCCGAACAGATTGCCAAAGTCCATTCAGGCTTAGAGGTAACCAGATCGAAGTTTTCCGACTCAGGTAAACCAGCAACCCCACAATATCCAGGAAACGGACAAGAACAAACGTTCCGACTACCCATACTAAATTTTTCGATAGAAACAGAACGACACATGAAAGCAGCACAGCGAAAAATCGCTCTATGGCTACGGAAACCGTTTCGCTTCTAAACCATCCCATCCCTTTCAGAACACCGCGTAGCGTCATTTTCACGCTACGACAAAGTTCTGCAAAGATGACTAAGTAGCAGACAATTAAACCCTCACCTTCGTAACCTAATAAACGAGCGAGGGGAAAGAGAAGGATAAGAACGAGCAGAAAGCTCAATCCCTCAACAATCAGAAACTGACCTGTCGATTTTGAACCTTCGACTGGGTTAGCTGCTACCTCACGAGTCAGTAGTGCAGGAAACCCAAACTGGATGAGCAGAGAAAGGATAGCTCCCAAAGCAACAGCAGCAGCGAAAATCTCATATCGCTCCGGTCCGAGAACACGAGCGAGAATGATATAGAAGGCAAACGTCAGAGCGAGAGTTGCTTCTCCGATTAAAACGTAGAGATAGGACAGATCCAAACGACTAAGTAAATTTCTCACAGTCAGTTAAAGTGATTTAGATTACATCCCTGAAAGCAGGGAGAGATGTGTACTGAAAGTTACAACACCGGGATTGTTGGAGATGCTATGATTAATAATACACTGCTCCAGAGAATAATATTTAGATCGCCTATCTGCGACGGTAAAACTTAACTTTACTGAATCTTTACAAATCATGAGTGATATTCGCCTAATCTTAAAAAAATAATTAAATTAAAAGCAAAAATATAATTTTTTGTTATCATTGATTCTCAATTAATATTTATGGTATTGTTTTCACTCAATTAAGCGGATTAAGGAATTGATGAATACACAGATAAGGGTATAACTATTTCATTCACGGCTAACTACGATCGCCGAAGGGTTAAGGTGGATTTTTGTTGATTTACCATGAAAATAAAAACACCAGCTACAGCAAAAATTGCATTCCCAGCAGACTGGATAAGACAATGGAGTCCCATTGGCTTAATTTTGCTGCTAACCACAGCATTATATCTTTATAAATTAGGAACAGAAAGCTTGTGGATTGATGAACTCTACAGCGTTCATGATGCCAAGCAAATAGAATTAAACCACTCACTCATACACAAAATCGCCACAATACGCCCCCTCTATTACATTCTGCTAAAAATCTGGATGCTATTTGGCACCAACGATGCTTGGTTGCGGGGATTAGCTGTCATTTTTGGCTTGGGTAGTGTCTTTCTAGTCTACCGGCTCGGTCGTCGTGTTGCTGGAGAGACAACGGGTCTCATTTCTGCCCTTCTCTTAGCGCTTTCGCCGCTATTCATCAACTTTTCTCAAATGGTACGAATGTACTCGCTAGGCACTTGTTTGGCTCTAGGAGGCAGTCTGGCTCTAGCCCATGCCCTTGAGAAACCTACTGCTTCTGCAATGGGGTGGTGGGCAAGTACACGTATTTTAATGTTTCTAACAACACCGCTTAATGGCACCCTACTGCTTCCAGATGTTCTGTTATTTGGGTTGAAGTTTCGCAAACAACGCCGTGTTTTATTAGCCTTCAGCAAGTGGCTGTTACTTGTCATTGTGTTCTGTCTTCCCTCTGCATTTAGTCTCGTTTCTGGAACAACGTCAGCCGTGGGTGGGTGGTTGTCTGAACCTCAACAGGCAGGTTTGGTAGAGATTATCCGCAAGTTGAACCATTTTTCGGCTTTTCCTTTCCCTTCCACCTCAAAGCTGATGAGCCTGTTTTACAAGACATATACCTTAATGTTGGCAGGTTTGCTCGCGATCGCACTGTTCAAAAAACACCGTTCAGCACGCCTTCTATGGGTTGCAGCGTGGGCGTTTTTGCCTTCAGCGATGCTATACTTGGTTTCCCAAAGATTATGGGTTGACCGTTACATCCTGTTTGTTGCCCCTTATGTACTTATTCTCTTAGCCGCAGGCTTCCTCCGAGTCTGGCGTTTGCAGCGTATCCTAGCGATTGGTGTGGCAATAGTTTATGCGATCGCGGTCAGTGGTGGATTGGTGCGCTACTATACTGTGCAAGACCGCCAAGATTGGCAAGGCATAATGCAGACGATTAGCATCAATGAAAAACCAGGTGACGTTATCGTTTTATCGGGGGGTTCTGCTTCGGAAAAAGCACCTTCAGCACTGAGGCATTACTATCAAGGTTCAGCCCCCATCAAGCGTCAACCAGAACTTTGCCCTACGACCAAAATCAAGCCGTCAACTGTAGAGAATGCGCTGCGTAGCTTATCACCTTTTCCCTCTCGCCTCTGGCTAGTCTGCGGAGATTTTGACCAAAAGGCGTTTCAAAGGGTTTTCGGAGAGACATTCGACTTGCAAACCTGGCATCAATTTGCCAATTGGAACTTTTACCGAGAAAACGATTACCTGAACCTTATTCTAGTAACACCAAAAATCGGTAATTTGGTAGCCCCACCTATTCATAGCGCGGCGAAAAAGTGACGGCATGAAAATAATTCATTGAGCATTTACAAAAGCAACGACCTGGTCATGTTTTCTCTGTCGCATTGGCAATGGAAAATCCAATGGGTTTGCCATCAATTTGGACAATCCATGCACGACAATCCGTTTGCAGCATTTCCGCAACGGTTTCTGGGGTAATCCCTAATTGAGCAATCTCTTCACGGGATTGATAATTTTCAACCACACTGGTTCTAATCTCAAAGAGGGTTTCAATATCGGCAAGTTCTGCTGGGCGGATATTCATAAGCTGTTGTGCCTTTAAACTACCGATTAAAATTGAGAGAAAGGGAACAGATAACCGGAAAAACCACACTCAAAACTCAGCACGATTGTCCCGACAGACAGGTGAACATAAACTCAATCCGTAATGTAATGGTGTAGACAGCATCATCTCCTCACGTCCTGCTAAAGTAAACTTAGTCGCATCTATTCAGTTTTGTCTCGAAGACGATTCATGGTCAATCGTTTAACCAGTCGCCCACTTCTTATTGTCGGTTTACTTGTCGTCTTTATTGCGCTTGCGCCCATTGTCGTGCTGTTCACCCAACCCCCCACTTATCTCACCCCAGCGCAACTGCTGACTGATCCGTTTCTACAATTGCCCACTGACACCTCGGTGCGCGTCGTCTGGTTTACAGAATTTGCTGGAACCCGTCATAGTGTAGCTTATGGAAAAGGACTGAAAAGGGTGGCGATCGCGAATACCACCCAACTGACTCGTACCCGGGAAGACCAAAAATCCCGTGTTGGTGAGCAAACCGAAGATGCTCAAGTTTACCAGAAACCGACGCCAAGGGATATCTGGCGACATGAAGCCGAGGTAACGGGACTCACTCCGGGTGAACGAGTTCCCTATCAAGTAACCAGCGTGCGGAATGATGGACAAATCATCAAGAGTAACCCATTTACCTTAGCCGCCGCACCTCCCCCTGATACCCCCTTAAAAATTCTGCTCACCTCGGATCACCAACTCATGCCCATGACAGCCGCCAATTTACAAAAGGTAGCAGAAACTGTGGGTAAGGTGGATGCCATTTTTCTGGCTGGAGACTTAGTAAATATTCCCGATCGCGCCTCAGAATGGTTTGATGATAATCGCGGCGGTGCTTTCTTTCCCGCCCTTCAAGGTCAGGCTGATTATCAACTAGAAAAGAATAATATCACCACCCGCTACACTGGAGGTGAGTTAATTCAACATGCGCCCTTATTTCCCGCCACAGGAAATCACGAGGTCATGGGACGATTTTCTACAGATAGCGGATTAAATGACCAATTCAATGACCCAATTCCTCGCCAAGTTGCCACCAAAATTTATCACCAAAAATCCGCTCAGTTAAACTCGAATAACCCTCTCATCTGGATCAAAGAGCATTCCTTTAATACCGACACCTACAAGGAAATTTTTACGCTACCGGGAAACGAGAACTATTACGCCATAACCTTTGGCGATATTCGTCTAATTTCCCTGTATATTACCAACATCTGGAGAACGCCCAGCCTCAAACCCAATGCCAAAGGACGATATCGGGAACGAGAAGCAGATTTAAATGATCCCACGGCTTGGGGATATGGACAGCATATTTTTGAACCGATTAAACGGGGCAGTCCTCAGTATAACTGGCTCAAAGCAGAACTCAACAGTCCAGAGTTCCAACAAGCCAACTATAAAATCGTCATGTTTCATCATCCCCCCCATTCCTTAGGCGACAATATTGTCCCACCTTATACTGACCCCGTACAAATTATTGAACGGGATGGGAATGGAACGATTACGGCGGTGCGTTATGATTATCCTCCCCAAGCCGATTATATTCTGCGGGATGTGATCCCCTTACTCGAAACCGCAGGCGTACAACTGGTTTTATATGGACATTCCCATCTTTGGAATCGCTTCGTGAATCCTCAGGGAATCCATTTTCTGGAATCATCAAATGTGGGGAACACCTATGGGGCTTACCTAGGCGAAAAACAGCGTAAAGTGCCAGAGGGTAAAGACTACGCGGCGACAGGAGATCCCAATGGATTAGAACCAATTCTGCCAACAATTGCACCCTTACGCGGGGAGAATAACCAACCCTTACCGTATATTTCCAGTAACGATATCACCGTATTTAGCATCTTAGACACCAGCACAGGAATCGTCAGCAGTTATCGCTTTGATACCAGGAAACCCGACTCAGACATAATCAAGTTTGATGAATTTCCAATCGCCCCGGTTCGTAGTAAGGGCTTTAGCCTAACCAAGTCAGTAATCCCATCATTATCGTTAAATTATCCCTAAAGAACGTGTTTGCCACTCATAGGTGGGTGGACACAATTAAAGTTAACGGTTGAGATTAGAGAACAGGGAACAGTAAGGGTTTGAGGGTGATTTACTTGCACTCAATACAGTACCGTTTTCTTTTGTCCGACTACTTAAAGCCAGGTTGGGTTTGTTTGGTTTTGAAACTTCTTTAATGCGGTTAGTGAAATAGAGGCTATCTAAATCGAGTAAAATAGTCTGAGTTGTCCTGTTTGAGGGAAAATAAGGATGTGGTACATAAAATTAGTTGAGAGGCGGTAGACAACCTATGGCATTTACCGACTTCAAATCCCTGGCTCAAGTTCAACAAGAATACAAGATTAAGTATTCAGAGGAAACCTTTATTACATATATTGACTTGAAGCCTTCAGATGATTTCCGTAACGAATTTGAATTTAACCTAGAAAATATAGATGTTTTCACATCTGGAGCCTCTCGCTGTGAGAATGTTATTTATCCAATCTTAAGAGAAGTCTATAAAAGCTTTGTTGATCAATACACACTCTGGAGTCATAAACCCATTACTTATGACCATAAACTCACAGGCACACCTGATTATTTAATATCAACAAAATCAGAACTCGGGAAAACCATACTGGGTTTACCGCTTGTCGTCGTTGTTGAAGCCAAGCAGAATAACTTTATTGAAGGGTGGGGGCAATGTCTTGCGGAGTTAATTGCCGCACAGAAAATGAACCAGAATGAAACACAACCTGTCTATGGCATTGTTACCGATGGAGAATTATGGCAACTGGGGCGGCTTGTGGGGGATGTTTTTACGAAAGAGAAAACCCGAATAGCGATTACAGATTTAGATAAATTATTTGGCGTGATCGCGTTTTTGCTAGTTGCATTGAAACAGTAGGGGCGCACGGCGTGCGCCCTGGCATTTTCAACGGCGTGCGCCCTGGCATTTTCAACGGCGTGCGCCCTGGCATTTTCAACGGCGTGCGCCCTGGCATTTTCAACGGCGTGCGCCCTGGCATTTTCAACGGCGTGCGCCCTGGCACTGGATTGACACAGCTAAAATTGTGGATTAGATATGCCGATTTTAGGGGCGCATGCCATGCGCCCCTACGGTTTCGGGGCGTAAGATTAATTCATCAAATAAGCTGTTGTCATCGCCGCCAGCACCGATATTGAGATCATCTCCCAGTAGCCAATCATTACCATTACCACCGTTGAGGACATCCACACCCTTGTAAATTTAGATCACCGACAATATGAGCGCACCGCAACAATATGGGCGCATGCCATGCGCCCCTACAGATGGATGATACAGATGGATGATACAGATGGATGAACGGATGGATGGACGGATGGGCAGACATACGGGTAAAATAATCCTGCGATCGCCAATTGGTTATGAAATTTAACCCAGATTACCATCATCGCCAGTCGATTCGCCTTAAAGGTTACAATTACGCCCAACCCGGAGCCTATTTTGTCACCCTTTGCACGTACCAACGTCACTGCTGGTTTGGCGAAATTCGCGACGGTCAAATGGATTTAAATCAAATTGGTAAAATTGTCGCCCAAGAATGGCTGTATTCGGCTCAATTACGCCAAGAAATCCAATTGGATGAATGGATAATTATGCCCAATCATCTCCACGGTATTATCATTATTACTCCATTAGGAGGAAGACAGAATCATCGCGTTGATCAGATCAATGGGGGAAACCAACCTAGATTCCCTACAGTTGAATGTACATCCCCCACAGGGAAACAGCCCGATATACCCTTATCCAATTTACCCATCCATCGCCCAGCTCGTTCCTTATCATCCTTTATCGCTGGGTTTAAATCCGCTGTCACCAAACGCATTAACCTGATGCGTCAATCACCTGGAACCCCCATTTGGCAACGGAACTATTACGAACATATTATCCGCAACCAAGAATCATTATTCAACATCCGAAACTACATTATCAACAATCCCCGTCGATGGGAATCTGACACAGACAACCCCACCCATGATCCCAATTATCAATCAATAGAATTAGATTTACCCTTCTAATTCCCTGCCGTTTTCATTCACCCCCATTGTCACCTGTAGGGGCGCACGGCGTGCGCCCATAAACCCCGGCGTGCGCCCATAATGTCGGCGGTTGTCGGCGTTTCCCTTGTCTATCATCACTTGGCGCGATCGCAAATCTATTCTCTTAAATCTACCCCAATGAATCTAGATTTACCCGGGTTTAAGGGTGTCAATCCAGAGCGCAAACCCATCCAGAGCGCAAACCTTGCAGCCGTTTAGGGCGCACGCCGTGCGCCCCTACAATTTTAATCTACCATTTTAGATGTGCCACGCCAGTAGTGGCGTGGCACACCTTATTTGATGAATTAGAATTACGCCCGGAAACTGTAGGGGCGCAAAGACTTGCGCCCGATTCAATGGTCAAATCTATTCCACAATTTTAGCTGTGCCACGCCAGTAGGGTGTGTTAGCCAAGCGTTCAAATTGAATCAGTGATTATTTATGCCCGGGCTGGATCAAACATTAAACCGAAATAGCATCACATCGCCTTCTTGCACCACATACTCTTTCCCTTCCGCCCGCACTAATCCTTTGTCCTTCGCCGCATTCATTGATCCAGACGTGACTAAATCATCATAGGCAATGGTTTCCGCCCGAATAAACCCCCGCTCAAAATCAGTGTGAATTGTTCCCGCCGCTTGCGGTGCTTTCATTCCGGCTGTAATCGTCCAAGCCCGGGTTTCTTTGGGTCCCGTGGTTAAAAAGGTGCGTAATCCTAACAAGTTGTATGTAGCCCGAATTAAGGATTTTAATCCCCCTTCTTCCACACCTAACGACTCCAAAAAATCTCCCCGTTCCTCTTCGGGTAATTCAATTAATTCCGACTCGACTTGGGCTGAAACCACCACAACTTCTGCCGCTTCAGAGGTTGCCACTTGACGCACTTGTTCCACCCATTCATTCCCAGAGGCTAAATCATCTTCTGACACATTCGCCGCATAAATAATCGGTTTCGCACTTAATAATCCTAACGGCTTCACCGCCTCGGCTTCGTCTGCGGTTAAACTAATATTCCGCGCCGATTTACCTTCATTCAATCCCGCACTCAACTTTTCCAAGGCTTCTAGTTCCAACTGCGCCTCTTTACTCGTCCGCGCCTGCTTGCGGGTGCGTTCCATGCGGCGTTCCACTTGGGCTAAATCCGCTAAAGCCAGTTCCAGATTAATCACATCAATGTCACGTACTGGATCAACGGAACCGGAAACATGGATAATATTCTCATCATCAAAACAGCGCACCACATGGACAATGGCATCCACTTCCCGGATATTGGCTAAAAATTGGTTCCCGAGTCCCTCGCCTTTACTCGCCCCCTTCACCAATCCAGCAATATCGACAAATTCAATCCGAGTTGGCACAATTGCCAGAGAGGTGGAAATCTTCGCCAGCACGGACAACCGTTCATCGGGTACAGCGACAACCCCAACGTTCGGCTCAATCGTGCAGAAGGGGAAATTCGCCGCATCTGCTTTAGCATTGGCGACGAGGGCGTTAAATAAGGTTGATTTGCCTACGTTGGGCAATCCCACAATTCCGGCTCTTAGCATGTCAGCGCAATTTGGAAACGATTTAAGGAGTTCTAAACGTGGTTAAAATTATCGGTCGTAAACCCTTGGGTACTCAACCAGTCTATGACATTGGCGTCGAACGCGACCATAATTTTCTGCTCTTCAATGGCTCAGTGGCGTCCAATTGCTTTAACAAGTCCCACTCGACAGCTTATGGCTATGTTACCTATCAGACGGCGTTTCTGAAAGCCAATTATCCGGTGGAGTACATGACAGCGCTGCTAACCGCCAGTAGTGGGAATCAGGACAAGGTGCAGAAGTACATCGCCACCTGTACCACCATGGGTATCGATGTCTTGCAGCCGGATATTAACCGATCGCAGGTTGATTTTACCCCAGTCTCTGGCAAAATCTTATTCGGATTCTCGGCAATCCGGAATTTGGGCGAGGGGGCGATTGATACTATTCTCCAGAAACGGGATGAGGGCGGGGATTTTCAGTCATTAGCCGATTTTTGCGATCGCGTGGAGTTGCGGGTGGTGAATCGTCGCGCCTTGGAATCCCTAATTTACTCTGGGGCGTTTGATCGCCTAGAATCGAATCGCAAGCAACTGATTCACGATTTAGATGTGCTGATTAGTTGGGCGCAAGATCGGGCTAAGGATCGAGAGAGTGGTCAAATCAATATTTTTGATGTCTTGGGAAACACGGATAATCACAACAGTGAGGCGAATGATGCCTGGAAAGCTGCTCCGAAAACCCCGCAGGTTGATGATTTCTCGGCTCAAGAAAAGCTACAGCAAGAAAAAGAATTGCTTGGCTTCTATGTCTCCGATCACCCCCTCAAATCTGTGCGTCCAGTCGCCAATCAGGTGCTAACTCCCATTAGCCTCAACGAGTTAGCCGATCAAAACAAACGCACCATCCTGAGTGTCATCGTCATGCTGACGGAGGTCAAATTTCACACAACCAAAACCAGTGGCGATCGCATGGCATTTGTGCAAATGGAAGACCTCACCGGTCAAGCCGATGGCGTTATTTTTCCGAGAACCTTTGAGCGGATTAGTTCCTTCATTGAAAAGGATGCCCGTTTAATTGTTTGGGGGAAGGCGGATGAACGAGATGAGAAAATCCAGATGATTATCGAAGATGTCGAACCGATTGAAATGGCACAAATGATTATCGTGGAACTGACTCCCCAGCGCGTGGACACAGCCACTCTGCAACGTCTCCAATCGATTTTGCAAGAACAATCTGGGGAGAGGAAACCGCAAAAAGTGCCAGTTATCGCTAGGGTTGGGGCATTAAATCAGAGCCAATTTGTGCGCTTTGACCCTAAATACTGGGTACAAGATTATCAAGGTATGGTTGACAGGCTCAAGTCGGCGGGATTTCAAGCTCGCACTAAGGCGTTGACGGAAAATAAGTAGGAGACGTGACTTTCGGATAAATAGGGTCTGTAGGGGCGGGTTTAGGGATTAACCTGTCAGCACATAACCAATAATGATTATCCAAAACCCGCCCTGCCCTAGCTGGGGGAGGGCATGAACCTGCAACAAAGACTGCCTAATCCTTCAGTCGCCGTGACAATAAGGGGAATTTTCTGTATTTACAATCTTTTTACATCCGAAAGTGCCGCCTTTGCCATTCCTTCATAGTTTTTCACTTAGGATGATCGACAGATAGCAAATGATTAGGTGGGACAAGCATCATGCCCGAATATCAATGGAAACTGACTATCGTCGAACGCAACCTATTGTATTCCAACTGGATAAACTTAATGCCAGAGGCACAAGAGCGAATATTAGAGGAAGCTGAAGAATTGCTCAGGGACTTACCGCTATTAGATAAGCAACGATTACTGACATTTTTGGCAAGCCTTAAAGATACCGAAAAACATTTGCATCATAAAATACAGCAAATTGTTAGCCATCATATTCAAAAAAATGCACACAATATTATCGGGAGAACCTTGCTCTCTAGTAGTGCCATATAACGGATAGAAATGGATTGACATCCGCCCAAAACCCTGTAGAGACGCGCCATGGCGCGTCTCTACTGTCCCAGTTAGCGGTCGAGACTTTTTCGACACACAGACCTACACTTGGATGTAAGGAAAGTTTCCTAAGGTAGTCGCAGAGGGCTTCAAAGACTGTAGTCTCAGTCTTGCCTATCTCTGGGATTAGTTTGATTAGGGTTCTCTACCGTTAACGATTATGCTGTCACCATTTTTCATACTATTCCTCTATGCCTCGCTTTGGGTTTGGTTTTTTGGTGGATTTACGGCTAAAAAACCAGAGAAAAAAAAGACACCCGAAGAACAATTGGGAGAATCGCTGTCTAAATATCTTTCTTCCTTAGACATTCCCAAAAAGAGTTAACCGATTAAGTTGACAAATCTCCAATACCTTTAGACAGACCCCACCCTAACCCTCCCCTTACCAAGGGGAGGAAACCGGGAGGGAACCGGGAGGAAGGAGGGAACTCAAATGGCTTTGGTTTAGAGGGTTAATGTGACAATAGATAGGAGAAAAAACTCACTGGACTTGTAATTTACTTAAACTCTATTTCAACAAGTCGCTGTAGCAAGTCCGCCTCTTGAGTCATTGCCTGCCGAATCCGGGCAATCATATAGGAGGCGGTATTCTTGTTGACTCCAATCTTCTTCGCTAACTGACGCACACTGATCCGTTCGGGGGGATTGAGAACTAGATAAATTGCCAGAACCCATTTTTCTAAGTCAACATGCGTTTTGTGAAACAGAGTCCCAACTGTAACGCTATATGAAGTAAAGCATTCGTTACATTGATAGCGGCGTTCCTTTTTTAAGCGTCGAGAATGGGTTGATTGACAATAGGGGCATTGGGGATACTTCCCCCACCGGATTTGTTCCAAACGGGCAAGATAATTATCGTTTTTGTGGCTCATCTTTAGTTCCAAAATCTGATGAACCAAAGATGAACGATAAAATTCCAATAAATAGGTGTTTTATGTCATATAATGTTGCAGAAAAATGCCAAGGCGGATTGCCTCGCCACTGAATTGACTCGTTCTACTATTTCTGGGATTGAAGTGGGGAACAATGATGTTCCTTGTACTAAGAAATATTAAAAAATGTCAAATTTTGACTATTTTCCGTTTCCTCTTCCCTTGTCTTTATGCTCAACTTGAATGGTGTCTGACGACTTAGCGTAAGGTATCGAGCCAAGCCATATCTACTTCATTCAAGGCGGGTTCTGGCGACACCGAATAGTCAATCACCAAGTCAAGGGCGGCTTCCTGATCGGCTTGTTCAAGTAAGGCAGCCAAATCGATCGCAGGTTCAACGTCTGCGGCGCTCAGGGGTAATAAAAAGACGGGTATTGGTTCCCGCAAATCAAAGGGATAGCGTTCTGCAGCAGGTCTTTCATTGGCTCGACTGACCAAGATTTGATAGTCTGCTTTCCAGGTAGGGGTTCATACCAGGAAAATTAGGTTGACTGGTCATATCAAGTCCGATAGCATCGGTTGTGTATAGTCTTACTTGTAAGTTTTGAGGGGTGTAGGGGCGGGTTTCACTACTATCGTCTCTTTTTGACCCAGATGCAACTAAACCCGCCCCGATTAATCCTTCGCTTTCCTCTAGTGGACTGACCCAGCTAAAATTGTGGAATAGATTTGACGTTTAACCCTGAATTTCGACAGGCTCAATTGCCGCGAAGTCGAAGGGTTAAACCGGGCGCAAGGATGGTGCCCCTACAATTCTAATCCACCAAATAAGGTGTACCACGCCACTAGAACATGGTTTTGACTTAAATTTGGCTTTCTTTGACTAACTCCTCGGCTGTATTAGCGAGTTTTCTAGCTAAGGTAGAATCACCTTGTTTATCAGCAATAACTGCCATGGCTTGAAGAACTTCCGCATTCGTAACGCCGCGTTCATGCATTCCGTTGACTTCATTTTCAAGGTCTTGGGCTGAGGGTTTGATTGTTTTTTTTGATTCGGTCAAGGGTTATCTCCTAATCACGTATAAATTTGTTCACCGCATATCATAGCCAAACAGATTCGGATTAACCTCTCCTAATTCCAAATCATCTAAGCCATACTCGACCCAACGCCGATCAACCATAGCGGCGACATCCGCATCGGATTCCAATGGCGCCCCCCATTCATGTTCCGTTTCGGGAGGAATTTTAGTCGTTGCATCAATCCCCATGCGTCCACCTAAGCCAATCTTTTCACTGGCAAAATCTAAGCTATCAAAGGGCGTATTCGGCAGAATAAATACATCTCGCGTGGGGTCTACTTTGGAACTAATTGCCCACACCACTTGACGCGGATCACGGATATTAATGTCTTTATCTACAACAATCACAAACTTGGTGTAGGTAAATTGGGGTAAAGCACTCCAAAAGGCTAAAGCCGCCCGTCTCGCTTGTCCAGGATAGGCTTTATCAATGGAAATAATTGCGGCTTTGTAACTCAGGGCTTCCATGGGGAGGAAAAAGTCCACAATCTCGGAGACCTGTTGTCGTAAAATTGGCGTATAAATCCGATTGAGGGCGATCGCCATCATCGCTTCTTCCTTGGGGGGACGCCCACTGAAGGTGGTAAGATAGACGGGGTTTTGGCGATGGGTCATGCAGTGGAAGTGAATCACTGGGGAATCTTCGACGCCGCCGTAATAACCCATGTGATCCCCAAAGGGTCCATCAGGTAATACTTCCCCTGGTGTAATTGTCCCTTCTAGGACAAACTCGGAATCAGCCGGGACTTGTAAATCTAAGGTCTTGCACTTTGCCAAGGGGACTCCAGACCCACCGTAGAGTCCCGCAAACAGCCATTCAGAAAGGTCTACGGGAATCGGCGTCGCGGCTGCCATAATAATTAAGGGATCAACCCCAAGTGCGATCGCAATTTCCAGTTTCTTGCCATTTTGCGCCGCTTTGCGTAGGTGTCTCGCCCCACCCCGTACCGATAACCAATGAACACTCATGGTAGTCCGGGATTGGAGTTGCAGACGGTACACACCCACATTCGGAGTCCCCGTTTCACAGTCTTTGGTAATCACCAACCCCAAGGTAATAATTTTGCCCGCATCCCCTGGATAGGGACGAATTAGGGGCAGTTGATTTAAATCTAGGGCGTCTCCTTCCACCACCACTTGCTGACAGGCGGGGAAAAAATTCCGTCCCGGTTTGGCTTTAACCACATCAAATAAAATCTTGCCAAACTCCACCGCCTGAGAAATTTTCTTCGGTGGTTTCGGCTGTTGCAGCATTCCCAGCTTTTTCCCCAATGTCTCCAACTCCTGGGGATTGTCCCGATTCATCGCCCAACACACCCGTTCCTCGGTTCCCATCAGATTGATGGCGACGGGAAATGATGAACCCTTGACATTCTCAAACAACAGTCCAGGTCCCCCCGCCTGTAGCATCCGATTGGATATCTCGGCAATTTCTAAATCCGGGTCAACCAACGCCGTAATCCGGCGTAATTGTCCCCGTTCCTCTAAAAGCTGGATAAATGCTCGCAGATCTCTGGTCATAGTTAAGATAGGTAAAGCTTTTTCTTTCTTTTATTATGGACGCATACGCCATCCGACCTGCTACTTTGTGATATGTCCGATCCGTCCAGTGCGCCATTGGCAACTGATACAGCAATTATTGATCAAATATGCGATCGCGTTTACCAAATCGTCCTGGATATCCAACAGCAGCATCCGGAACTCCTCAAAGAAAAGTACAGGACGATTCCTTGGCGTACCCCGCACAATCAATCGGTTTTAATCACCAAGCTAAAACCGCGACTGACTCAAGCTGACGACTGGGATGCCAAGCTGATCAACCTACGGCGTTTCCTAGAAATTTTACTCCTTCCCAGCTATTTTACCCAACCCAGTTTTGGTGAATTGACTCAAACTCTACAGTCCTTAAGTCCCCAAAAATCCCCATCGCCGTTGCTAGAATGGGTGAGTTCAGAGAGTTCGGACACTGTACCTTCTCCGGCTTCAGTGACCAATGATTCCCCAGGAATTGCCATTCTTTTACTCGACGCCGAGAATCTAAAACTAGATATCGAAACTGAAAAATTTTTGGCAAAACTCTGTACCTGTCCGATTCAAATTAAAGTCGCCTTTGCCAATTGGCGCAGCCTCGGCAAAAAAGACGCAGAATTTCACAGTCGCGGCTATGAACTGATTCACGTTCCACCCGGGAAAGATAGTGCCGATGTGAAAATGGCAACAGTGGGTTCGTCAATCTTTATCCATTATCCCAATGCGCGGGAAATATTAGTTTGCTCCTCTGATGGAGTGATGACGCATCTTTATAATACACTTCAGACTCATGGGTTTACTGTCTACTTAGTTCGCAAACAAGGGAATATTATAACCGTTTTAAATAGTGATACCAACCAAACTCAAACCCATCCCCTGAGTCCGCCAGCCGAAATTCCTGTCCTCGAAGAATTTATAAATCAAATCAAAACGATTATTCGGCTTGAACAAACTAAAACCGGAAATCCTTGGGTGAAATTGTCTCAGGTATCTACTCTATTTTGCCACCATTACCAGACGACGATGAGTCACGTAGTCTCATGTCACTGTCCGGGCAAAACGGTTCCAGATTTTTTTCGCGATTATCCGAATGAGTTTGTATTACATCACTTACCCGAACGGTCAGGCTTATATATTACCTTATTTAAAATGCATTCGGCTGCTCCCGTTGCCACTCTGCCTGCAAATACCCTCATCGAATCTCCAGCTTTACATCGTTCTTTCAATACGGTCATTCAATCAAAAGTTGAGTTAGAGCAGGAATTAGCTAGAATTGTGAAAAGACTAATGGCAGATTTGGGTAAAGTCTCTGTTCCCCTTTCCCATGTTGGTACTGAATTTCGCCATCAGTATAAGCAATCTATTACTCAGGTGCTGAAAGATTTGAACCTGAATGTTAAATTCATGGATTTTTTGCAAGATTGTCCTTTGTTTAATCTCAAAAAATCGGGAAAGATTTATACGGTAACAATCGGCAATTCATCAGACAAAGACAGCCACACAGAACCTCAACCCACTCAAGCCCCCATAACTTCAGTTAAACTATTAGAGAAAATCCTCAAAGACATGATAGAAAGAATGATTCAAAAAGCTGGAACTGATGATATAGCCGTCAATGACTTAAAAAAAGAGTTTAAAAGCCAGTATAGAAAAACAGCCGACACCTGTGTAAAACGGTTTAAATCAAAGTCGAGTTTGATTAAGTTCTTACGCAACCGCCCAACTGTGTTTAGTGTAATTTTTATTAATCGGGAATATCGAGTCGCGATCGCGAAAGAGTTAAACTGAAGATCAATCCCCGTTGAAGCCGTCGGGGGTTTAATCCCTTACGGATTGGACAATAAGTCTGTATCGTTATAGGATAAAAGTTACCAGGGTGAATTGTGCGAAATTAGTCTAAGAGTTTCTTAAATGACAAGAGTTTATGATTTATTAATCCAAGGCGGTTTCGTCATGCTGCCTCTTCTGGGATTATCGATATTAACGATATCCTGTGGGCTAGATCGGGCTTGGTTTTGGTTTCAATTATTAAGCCAAGAAGCAACCCTGGTTAACGATGTGCTAAAGGCGGCACAGCATAATTTAGATCAAGCGAGAGATATAGCGGAATCGGCTCAACACTTACCCATTGGTCGCTTTCTCTATGCACCCCTAAAGCTGAAACAGCCAACACCCGAAACCTTTCGTTTAGCCATGGAAGCCGCCGGAGACAAAGAATTTGTCAAAATGCGAAAAGGAGAAAAACTACTAGAAACTATTGTAGCCGTGGCGCCTCTATTAGGTCTATTGGGAACAGTCACTGGTTTAATTATTACATTCAATAACCTGCAAATTGGCGAGGGGGGGACAACAGTCGAAGCGACAAAAGTAGCTGGAGGAATTGGCGAAGCCCTAATTACCACAGCAGCGGGTATGATTGTCGCCATTATTGCCCTATTAATCCTGCGAACTCTCGTCACATTAAACTCCCAGCAAATGGATTACTTTGCAGAAGTTGGGAGTGAACTAGAACTCATTTATCGCCAAGTTTGGTATGAACCCATCCTCGCCAAGCGTTCGTAATTACGCTTGTAATTACGCTTGTAATTGCCCTTGTAGTTGCCCTTGTAGTTGCGCTTGTAGTTGCGCTTTAGCGCCGGCATCTGCTTAGGCACTCCTACATCAACTTTTAATAATAAAAGCGCCGGCATCTGCTTAGGCACTCCTACATCAACTTTTAATAATAAAATGCCATGCACTTTAGAAACAAGTCAAAAAACTTACCAATTCCCGAAGTGAATCTGATTCCCTTAATGGATGTAATGATGTCAGTACTCACCTTTTTCATTATCACATCAATGAGCTATACAGGTCAGCGCTTAGGAGATATTAATCTACCCGGTTTACCCGGTACTGGAACCACTAATCCTGAGACAAATACTCAAAACACGCTAGTCATTGGCTTAAATCGCCAAGGTAAAATTTTACTCAAGAATCAAGTGATGACCCCTAATCAGGTGTCAGAAAAAATTCAGTCCTACCTTGACCAAAATCAAAATGCCACCGTTGTTTTAAAAGCAGACCGAGAATTACCCTATGAAGACGTGCAAAACCTGTTAAAAGAAATGACAGAAATTGGAGGCGATCGCGTCTCCCTTGCGATTGAGCGTCGTTAAAAGAATTTACATAATAACAACCTGTAAGGGCGACCCGCCTGCATCAATTTTAAATACCATTATACTCAATTAGAACGGGTTGCCCTAGTTTTAATTATCTGTCACATAATCATGTTTATTCAAATCGTTAAACAATGCGTTTTAGAACCCAGCGAACCCAATCATCAATACCATCCATTCAGCTAATTCCTATGCTCAACGTGATCATGGGAGTTTTAGCATTTTTCGTCATGACCTCCATGCTATTAACCACTCAAGAAGGCGTCAATGTCCAACTCCCTAATACTGAGACGACTCAAACTCAGCCGCCGGAAAATCTCGCTCCTTTAATTGTACAATTGAACTCACAAGGACAACTGGTCATCGGTAATCAGCCTATCAGCCAAGAGCAATTGTTTGAAAAAATACAAACCTATTTATCCCAAAATCCTCAAGGCGCTGTCTTCTTGCAAGCCGACAGTCAATTACCCTATGAACAAGTGATTCAGGTATTAGCAGAAATGCGGGATGTGGGAGGCGATCGCGTTTCCCTGGCGATTGAGAGTGGTACTTAAATTCTTTGAGCAACTAAAAGGAAAAATCATCTAAACTAATAACGGCTGTTCCCGACTCATCTTGTGTGGGGATGAGTTGGATAAAACCCTGAAAATCATTCTTTTCCACACTATAAATTATTCCATCTTCTCCCAACGGAATAACTTGAGGATTAAATCCCTTTTCTTTGAGTTTGCTTTCAATTTGATCGCCTAACTGTTCGGTAGCTTTTTCATAAACCGTTCCTAAATGATTATATTTACCATCGCCTAACTTTTTCTTGACGCTTTCACTTAAGTCTTTCTCGTACTTACCAGCAATAATAATTTGTTCTACCGTTTCTTTTAATTCCCGTTCTTCGGCTGTTTCGGCTTCTAAATTAGGTAGATCTGCCCGGTCAAGTTGTGTTTCCGAGAGAAAAATAACCGTATCTTCTCCATTAACAATTAAATGAAGATATTGAGATATATCATCTTGAGAAACTTGATAAACCTTAAATTCCGGTTCATCGGGACTAGGATTAGCTAGAGTATAATTGCGATCGGGTAGTTCTTTACCATAGTATTTAATCACCTGACCTAAGGGCTGCTGGACATGACGAGCCGATGTATCGGCATCTCCCGACAGTATGCCTAATGAACCTACCTGCGCTGCTTCAGGAAAAGGAAAATTTTCGAGAAACTTTAAGAGAGGATCTTGAACGTTGTCATCATTAGTATTAATTCCAGAACCTCCAATTGGCTCAGTATTTTCGGTATTTTTTTCCTCAGTCGCCTGAGTTTCATTCCTAGAACTAGACGGTGATTGAGATGGTGATGGTTGAGGATCTCCCGAAATCGATGGTGAGGGTTCAATAGTAGGACTGAGATCAGGAGTCGGTTGGATAGGGTAATCAAATGAGTTAATCGCAGGTTGACTGGGAGATGCTGAGATGGAAGGAGTTGGTTGACTTAGCGTTGGACTCGTTTTCGCTTTGGGTTTTTCAGCCGAATTTACCGAAGACTCAGGTGATGTAGAAAGAGAAGGTAACTGTGTCACCTTCACTTGTTCTTCAGGTTCTGACCTTTCCCAGGTAGAAGGAACAGGTAGAATTAACACAATACCGTGCAACACCAAAGAAATCAGCAACATGGGTCGCCACACTATCTGTACAGGAGTCGGTAAGTTTTTCAGCAACTCAGGTGATTTCATGGAAGCACGGTTAAAAGCAGCAAATGTTTAATCCCAATCGAGTTTCATTGTTACATATCCGCGAGTAGAGACGCGGCAAAAGTGAATTGGGTTGGTAGGGGCGGGTTTTACCTTTATCGAGTGCAAGAAACCTCTTAGGTAAGTAAACCCGCCCTTTTCCTAAGTGTAATTCAGTATTATTCATAGAATAAAGGCTTTGAGGTTGTCGGTTGGGTTGGCGCATGTTACTCAACCTAATATAGGGCTAAAGCCCTTACTACAAGTCGAATCTAATCTATCAATTTAGGCGTGCCACGGCACTAAGTACCTGGACATAAATTTTGTATACTGTACTAAGAAATGTTTTCATGCCTCAAACCCTTACTGTTGCCTGTTGCCTGTTGCCTGTTGCCTAATCTCCACCGTTAACTTTAATGCAAGTCCGACTACTTACATGCCTTCCCCTGGGTCTCTATTGGAACTCGGCGGATTTTCACTCTGCTGAACCCATTTGTCGTATAAATCAGGGCGACGTTCCCGGGTTCTCTGAATCTGTTGATCTTTACGCCACTGGTCAATCGCCTGATGATTACCCGATAATAAAACTTCTGGGACATGCCAACCGCGAAATTCAGCAGGGCGTGTCCACTGGGGATAGTCTAATAATCCGGCTTCAAAACTTTCTGATTTGAGGGATTCTACTTTCCCCACGGTTCCAGGACGTAATCTCACCACCCCATTAATCAGGGCGAGGGCGGGAATTTCACCGCAGGTTAAGACAAAATCCCCTAACGATACCTCTCGCGTCACTAACTGCAAGACTCGTTCATCCACACCTTCATAATGTCCACAGATAATCACAATCTGGTCATAACCCGTCGCCAACTCCACCAACAGAGGCTGGTTCAGGGGTTGTCCCTGGGGTGTCATCAGAATCACCTCTCGCCGAGGTAATATGGGCAACGACTCCACCGCCGCAAAAATCGGTTCGGGTTTCATGAGCATCCCCACCCCACCCCCATAAGGTTCATCGTCAACCCGTCGGTGTTTATCCGTGGCAAAATCGCGAGGATTGACTAAATGCACCTGGGCGATTTGTTTAGTCAATGCCTTACCCAGCAGTCCCGACGCCAGGGGAGAGGTAAAGAAATCCGGAAACAGGGTGACAACATCAAAGCGCACAAGAATTGGGTAGCTGTTAAGACAAAAAAGGGTCAATCGTAACTCATAGTATAGGTAATTATTGGTATAATTTGCCATGATGATGGGGAAACAGCCGATTTCCTCTGAACGGCTCAGTGTCGTGAGTGAGCCTTCTTTGGCAGCTAAACAATTGACGATTTCCATCGATTCCTCGTATTTAGGCGGATGTAGAGTGCATCGGATCAAAGCCAAGCACGATGATGTTTAGTTGGGGAGACGCTTGCCAAGAACAGCCGAGACTAGGAGTTGAGCTAGAGTCAAAATCGTAATAAAGTGACAGTTCTAGCCCTAGCGCGACACTCAAGTATTGAACTCACCTTATGCCCGAACTCGACAGTATGCTGCAGTTAGACTCTCAATTCCAAGCGACGACAATGCCTCAATCGACAAAAACTGCCATCATTGTTATTGGTGGTGCGGAAGATAAAGTGCATGGACGGGAGATCCTGCAAACCTTTTTTCGTCGGTCGGGTGCAGGTGAGGCGCGAATTGCGATTATCCCATCGGCGTCGCGAGAACCCTCGATTATTGGCGATCGCTATCAGCGGATTTTTGAGGATATGGGGGCTAAGGAAATTAAAGTCCTGGATGTGCGCGATCGCGCTCAAGGATCGGATTCCTATTTACAAGAGTATGTGGAAACCTGTACGGGTGTGTTTATGACTGGTGGGGATCAACTGCGCTTGTGTGGTTTACTCTCAGATACCCCGTTAATGGAAAAAGTCCGCCAACGGGTGCATTTAGGGGAAATTACCTTAGCGGGAACCAGTGCAGGTGCAGCGGTAATGGGTCATCACATGATTGCAGGTGGTGGGAGTGGTGAGTCCCCGAATCGCTCTTTAGTCGATATGGCAACAGGGTTAGGGATTATTCCGGAAGTGATCGTCGATCAGCATTTTCTGAATCGGAATCGCATCGCCCGCTTGATTAGTGCGATCGCCATGCACCCGGATCGCTTGGGAATCGGCATCGATGAAGATACCTGTATTATCTTTGAGCGAGATGGGTGGTTACAGGTTATGGGCAAAGGGACGGTGACGATTATTGATCCCGCCGCCGTGTCTCACACCAATCAGGTGGATATTGGCAGCACCGATCCCATTAGTCTGCATAACCTGCAAGTACATATTCTGTGCCATGGCGATCGCTATCATGTCTACAAACGGGCATTAATGCCCATCAGCAGCTAATGTATGACAACAAGAGCAGGGATGTAGAGACGTAGCATGCTACCTCTCTACGAAGGTCAAAAATTGCCAATCGTTCCAGCAAAATGTTCAGAATGAACAGTTTGATGGGGTTGAACAGTCGGAAACTAGATAAGATTTACCATCCACTCAAAATGAGTGAATCCTGTCTGGGCAAGAGTAAACGACTCCCCCGATTACGTGAAGGACTTTTGAGAACCGCGAAAAATGTAGAAACAATCTAAGTCGCGACACTTGGAAGTCTAAGCTCTAATCTGAAGATCCAGGGTAGGAGGATGTCACGTAATGTTACAAAAATTCCTAAAATAGACTTTGCACAATCCCTAACTTGTGCCTCCTTGCCGACATTGTGAACCATCCCCGATTTCATCACTAACTATGAGAATTCTAAAAATCCAGACGTTACGCGGTCCCAATTACTGGAGCATTCGACGCCATAAACTGATTGTCATGCGTCTTGATTTGGAGGAACTCATCGATAAACCCTCCAATGTAATTCCAGGATTTTACGAGGGACTGGTAGAGACGCTACCCAGTCTGGAAGAGCATTTCTGTTCTCCGGGTGTTCGGGGTGGCTTCTTAAGTCGAGTCAAAGAAGGCACGATGATGGGGCATATTATCGAACATGTGGCGCTGGAACTCCAGGAACTGGTGGGAATGCGCGTTGGGTTTGGTCGGACTCGAGAAACTGGGACAGCCGGAATTTATCAAGTTGTTTTCGAGTACATTGACGAACAGGCGGGTCGCTATGCGGCTAGGGCGGCTGTGCGCTTGTGCAAAAGTATTGTCGATACCGGCACCTATCCCCAACGGGAGTTAGATCAAGACTTAAAAGATCTGAGCGAACTCGCTCGTGATGCGGCGTTAGGACCGAGTACAGAAGCCTTGGTTAAAGAAGCCGACGCCCGAGGCATTCCTTGGCTTCCCCTAAGTGCCAGAGCCATGATTCAGCTTGGCTACGGGGTACATCAGAAGCGAATTCAAGCCACCTTGAGTGATTACTCCGGCATTTTAGGGGTGGAATTAGCCTGTGATAAAGAAGGGACGAAGCGGATTTTGCTCGATGCCGGGGTTCCGGTTCCCCGAGGCACAACGGTATATTATTTGGATGAATTAGATAGCGCGATCGAGTATGTGGGCGGTTTTCCGATCGTGATTAAACCCCTGGATGGTAATCATGGGCGGGGGATTACGATTGACATCCGCAACTGGGACGAAGCCGAAAAAGCTTATGATCGCGCCAAAGATATTTCCCGGGCGGTGATTGTGGAGCGCTATTATCCCGGCTTTGACCATCGCGTCTTGGTGATTAACGGCAAAGTGGAAGCCGTCGCCCAGCGGATTCCGGCGCGGGTGATTGGGGATGGCAAGTCCACGGTTGAGGAACTGATTGAACGAACCAACCGTGATCCCAATCGAGGCGAGGGTCATGATAACGTCCTGACGAAAATTATCGTTGATCATACGAG
Source organism: Coleofasciculus sp. C1-SOL-03 (assembly GCF_040220555.1). Lineage (NCBI taxonomy): Bacteria > Bacillati > Cyanobacteriota > Cyanophyceae > Coleofasciculales > Coleofasciculaceae > Coleofasciculus > Coleofasciculus sp. C1-SOL-03. The sequence goes on along the minus strand of NZ_JAVJUO010000010.1, from coordinate 10,346 downwards.
TCTAAGTGTCTTAGAACGTCAGGGTTATAGCTTAGATACTGTTCTCAGAGAGGATGAGGTCTGCTATTTACGGGCAACGGCGAATCTAAGTACAGGGGGTGTGGCAATTGATCGGACGGACGATATCCACCCGGAAAACGTTTGGTTAGCCCAGCGCGTGGCGAAAATTATTGGTCTGGATATTGCTGGGATTGATATTGTTACGCCGGATATTACCCAACCCCTACGGGACATTGACGGCGTGGTGGTGGAAGTGAATGCTGCGCCAGGATTCCGGATGCATGTCTGTCCCTCGGAAGGCTTACCGCGCAATGTCGCCGCCCCGGTGATGGATATGCTGTTTCCACCGGGACAAGCCAGTCGGATTCCGATTCTGTCGGTGACAGGGACGAATGGGAAAACGACTACCACTCGCTTACTTGCCCATATTTATAAGCAAACGGGTCATGGGGTTGGCTATACCACGACGGATGGGATCTACATTGGCGATCATCTGGTGGAAAAAGGAGATACGACTGGACCCCAAAGCGCTCAAGTAATTCTCAAAGATCCCACAGTTGAGGTGGCGGTACTGGAAACCGCACGAGGTGGGATTCTGCGATCGGGGTTAGCCTTTGATGCCTGTGATGTGGGCGTTGTCTTAAATGTCTCGGCGGATCACTTGGGTATTGGTGATATTGATACCCTTGACCAGATGGCGCATCTTAAGAGTGTAGTGGCTGAATCCGTCAGTCCAGCCGGTCATGCCGTTCTCAATGCCGAAGATCCCCTAGTCATGGCGATGGCACAGCGGGTCAAAGGGCATGTGGCATTTTTCTCCATGAATCCCGACAACGAGGTGGTGAAAGCGCACACCCGCCAGGGAGGTTTAGCGGCGGTGTATGAAAATGGCTACCTGTCGTTAATCCGAGGGGAATGGACGCTGCGGATTGAGAAGGCGGAACATGTCCCAGTCACCATGCGGGGAATGGCACCGTTCCAAATTGCGAATGCTTTAGCCGCCAGTCTCGCCGCCTTTGCTCAAGGGGTTCCGATTGAGGCAATTCGTCATGCGTTGACCACATTCCGGGCGTCTGTGGCGCAGACACCGGGACGGATGAATTTATTTAACCTGGGTGAGTACCATGCCTTGGTGGATTATGCCCATAATGCTGCCAGTTATGAAGCCGTGGGTGGCTTTGTCCGCAATTGGTCCGGGGAACGGATTGGCGTTGTCGGTGGACCAGGCGATCGCCGAGATGAGGATTTCATTAACCTGGGGCGACTCTCGGCGGACATTTTTGACCGGATCATTATTAAAGAAGATGCGGATTTACGGGGGCGTCCCAGTGGTGATGCAGCGGAGTTGATTCGTAAGGGAATTCTGGAGACGAATCCGGATCGGGAGTATGACATTATTCTCAATGAAACCGAGGCGATTAATACGGCGTTAGATGGCGTGGCGTCCGGTGGTTTGGTGGTGATTTTCCCGGAAAAGGTGAGTGATACGATTGGCTTGATTGAGGAACGGCGTCCTCTACCGGAGAATGGTTATCAACCTGTGGGTGAGTCTCAAGTGGATTTACAGCCATCGGTGGCGAATCCGAGGTGATGGGAAGTTAAGTCAAATGGCGCTGGACATTTGCATTTTGTCAGACTGTAGGGTGGGCATTGCCCACCAGCTTATTTTAAGTCGGTTGGGCAAGGTAGAAGCAGATGCGATCGCGCTTATCCTTCTTGTCGGTTGGGTAGAAAATCGGGGCGGGTTCAGGCGCATCTAAGTGCGATCGCAGCGATAAAGGTAAAACCCGCCCCGACTGGACTGACATCGCTAAAATGATGGATTAGAGTGGGTTCGTAGTAGGGGCTTTAGCCCTAGATTCGGTTGGGTTGACGACAGGAAACCAAACCTACTGGCGTGACACAGCTAAAATGATGGATTAGATTTGACCATTGAATCGGGCGCAAAGGATGGTGTCCCTAAGGTTTCTTTTCCATAATTGTGACATCCTCCTACACGCTCCCCTACAGGTACAGTATAGGCTTCCTTAGTCCTAGCCTTACGGCTGGAGCTTCCGGCGTTTTATAGTGGGGATATGCCACTGATACAACTAGAGGGAAAGACGAGAAAATCTAAATGCCAAACCCTTACGCCAGCCAATATCGATCAAAAGAGTTACCGTTGGGGTCAGCCCAATCGACACCGATAATCAAGTCATCAAAGCACAACAGCATCCTGCTAATACGAAAATGCGGCAAATGAAAAGACGATTTATTGATGCTATTAATGAGACATTCAGCTCATTTGTTAAACCTAGCAATTGTTGCAATAAAAGACTGGGCAATGAAAATCTAGAACAACTTGTAGTATCAGACTTAAATCCTCTTGGCTCTTCTAGAGTGGTTATGATAAATTACCTGATACTAGTATTCAACAGGCTACATTCCATGAAACATAAGAAAATTGCATCTGTCATACTTTTAGCTTCCATCCTCATTGCCTATCCTACATCTGCTCAGAATAAAGAAAATTCTCGGCGGGAACTATACATTCTTTGCTCAAAATTTCCCCTCAATTCTCAATGTAAAGGACTGGAAATTCCCATTCCCTTAGATGAACGCAGTGGTGAAGAGGCTGGCTGTTCCTTACTTTCTGGCAATAGTAATCAAAGTGGGAAGTGCAAGGTAGTGGCAACAGAAGAAAGTTTGACTGTATACCTGGAGGATGAAGAAGGAGAACCCATTGAGTTTTTGGATAACCAACTTCCCAGTTTAGAGATTAAAATCTTTTTTGAGACTGTCTTTGCTCAGAATTACCAAATTTGGAATAAAGTTCACAGGTTAGAATTTGGCTACCTTGTGAAACCCGATTCTAATCAAGGCAATCGCACCAAATTTCTGACAATTCTCACCAATGAAAACATCCCAAATTCTCTAAACACTCAACTCAGTCTAACTCCTACATCCGCAGAACTCTTATCCCAGAGCCAAGTAAACACTCTCTCAAATTTCTCTTCTCCAGTACAGCGATTATTAGAAACTAAAGAATGTATACGGTGTGATCTACGCGGTGCTGACTTGGCTGGTGCTAATTTAAATGAGGCTAACTTGGAAGGTGCGAGTCTGCAAGGAGCCAATCTACAAGGTACCACACTTGTGAGAGCTTACCTGGTTGGCGCGAACCTCAGCCAAGCTAATCTCACTGAAGCGGTTCTCACAGGAAGTAATCTCACCTTAGCCTCGCTTACTGAGTCGAGCTTGGAAGGTGCAGACCTGAGTGCTGCGAATCTACAAGGTGCTAATCTACAACTGGCTAATCTCAAGGGAGCCAAATTGATTGCACCTACTTTGATACAAGATGCTGATCTAAGAAATACCAACTTGGAAGATGCCAACATTCAAGGTGCAAACTTGGAAAGAGCCAACCTAGAAGGAGCAAATCTGCAAGGAGCAAACCTCAGCGATATTTCAATTCGTTTGCAGGATATACCTGGTAATTACAGTTTTGGTGAATTTTTGCTTGATCTTGCAATTGGTTTTCCTATTAGCAACAGAGGTACAAAATTTTACACTAACCTACGTAATGTGAACCTGAGAAATGCGACCTTGACAGGGGTCAACTTGGAAGATGCCTTACTAGACGGTGCAGATTTAAGCAATGCCAATCTCAGTGAGGCAAAATTGAATGATGTGGATTTATCAGGTGCAAACTTGTGTGGTGCAACTATGTCTGACGGTTCTACTTCCAATCTAGGCTGCTAGTATCTGTTTGTGCCATTATGCCAAAGTCCAAATCCGTTCAAGGGTGTACATTGTACACCCACTGATTGTCAGGTTATCTTTTTGCGCTTACGCATAAACCCAAAATCTTCAACAGCAGCTTTTTACCTTGATTATTCTTTGGGCAGTTAATTACTGGACTTTAGACTAAATTTTGGCATTTGAAGAAACTGAATTACAAGCAACGAAGGCTTGAAACCCCGATCCAAAGGGCTATAGAGTCTTGGGAAGGCTCTGTTGAATTAGTTCAACAGTTTTGGGTGACGACGCGATTAGCGGTAAGATGGGAGCTAGAACAAAACAGGGATTCATACTGGATCAGCCTAGTATCCAAGCCTTTGAACGGAAATCAAAACCACCGAAGGAAGGTTAATCGTGCAATCAGGAATGAAATGGATTAGTGTGTTCGCCCTCTCCTTAAGTATATGGGGATTAGGATGTGGGGTGGCAATAGCAGCCGAACCCAGCCTGGGGAGTTCTTTTAAAGAGTGGTGTCTGAACCGTGGGAGCTTGTCAGATGAAACGAGAAAAACAGTCTATATACTGTTAGAACAAGCAGGCACAAGTAATTGTGAACAAGCTGATGCAACTCTGTTGAGTCGTACTGAGCTTCAGCTCTGGGACAACTCAATAACAGATATTAGTCCTTTGGCTGGACTTTCCAATCTGACTGAACTTTTCCTGAGCAGCAACTCAATAACAGATGCCAGCCCTCTGGCACAACTTACAAATCTGAGGAGGCTTTTCCTTGGAGATAATCCCATCGCACAGCCAACTTGCCCAGTCAGTCCCCCAAGTGTTTGCTCTTTTTCCCCCAGGTGTTTGCTCTTTTCTGTAGAGGGATCTGAGACTTACTGTATCAAATTTCAGGATTTTTAGCAGAGTAACACAACGCTATTCACTTACTCCCTCAGTTATCCTTTCTAATAATTTTACCCTCTGGCATTAGACCATAAAAACACCCCTTCAGCCCAAAAAAGGAGTGATATCATGTCCGCCTAAACAGTCATTATTCCCTTGTGCCTTGCAACCTTTTTCCTTTCCTTCTGCCTTCTGCCTTCTGCCCTCTGCCTTGTCTCCACCGATAGCGTAAGTATTCCACCGGACATGATATGATACAGAGGTGAGGAGCGATCGCGACTTTCCCCAAAAATTGAAACACTGTCTGGTTGTGGGTTTGACGGGTTTTGGGAGTGCGATCGCCTAAAAGTACACTTTGCCTTTAAATAATTTATAGACTCTCAATATCAAAGAGAAATTAAAGATGAATTTTAAAAGACGAATTAAACATTGGTTTAATCAGAATTTTGATGTAGTGCAACGCCATAAATTTAACTGGGAGATTAGACCCAAGTCTGCTCAAGGTTGTGTTTCTAGCTGTTTAATATTTTTGCTGATTTTTTGTGCATTATTTTGGTTCACAATCAAATTTTATTCGATTGTGTTTTCGCTCGTAATGACTCGCTTAGGCATTGCACCAAGTTTAGGAATCCCTTTAATCATTACGGTTTTTTTCGGATGCTTCATCAACCTGCCGCTCTATCTGGTATTACAATGTCAGGGTCGCAGATACTATAAATTACTGCCAGTATTGATATCGCTTACACCCGGTTCTTACATCCGTTCTTACATCGGCTTAAATGTATCAGGCGGTTTGATTCCCATCGTTTTGGCGCTCTATCAATTTCATCGCACTCAACCTTTAGCTATTTTAATCGTGATGACAATTGTTGCGCTGATTAGCTATTTTTTTGTCACTGTATTACCAGGAATAGGGATTTATTTAAGTTTCTCAGGTTTTTGGATTGTAACACTCATAGCTGTTTTGGCATCAATGATATTCATAGCTGCTTTTACAGAAATGGGATTAGTGACAAGTGGTGTTGCTCGTCTTGATGTTCCAGTTGCCTTTGCTGGAGGTGTCTTAGGAACAACTATTGGGTGTGATCTACTGCATCTAAAAGATCTTCATGTTAATCGGGTAGCAAGTGTACTAAGTATTGGTGGTGCTGGGTTAGAGGATGGAATCGCCAAGTGTGGTATTTCTGCTTTAATTATTGCTGAATGGCTTCCGGTTGTCGGTGAATTAATTTCCTTTAACTGAGGTTGTTCACTACCTCAGTGCTTGAGGAGGTAATGGTAATTTTCGCCCACCATTGCCTTTCTCCACAACGGATGCCCGACAAGGATTACAAAACTTCATACAGTGCCGTTTTCTTTTGTTCGACTACTTATAACCCTCATATCGTAATAAGCGGGATAATCTGGAGGCGAGAGTGTATCAAAGCCAGGAAATGAAACGGATTAGTGTTATCGCCCTCTCCTTAAGTCTGTGGGGATGGGGATATGGAGTTGCTATAGCTGCCCAACCCAGTCTGGGGAGTTCTTTTAGAGAGTGGTGTCTCCAACGAGGCAGTTTATCAGCCTCTTTAAGAAAAACAGTTGAGGTACTGTTAGAAGAAGCAGGCACAAGTGATTGTTCTCAAGCCGATGAAATTCTGTCGAGTCTGAATTATCTTGTCCTTGGCTATAACCAAATAACAGATGTAAGTCCTCTGTCTGGACTTACCTCACTGACTGAGCTTAACCTCTGGAATAACCAAATAACAGATATTAGTCCTCTTTCTGGGCTTACCAATTTGACTGAGCTTAACCTCTGGAATAACCAAATAACAGATATCAGTCCTCTGTCTGGACTTACCTCACTGACTGGGCTTATCCTCGGTGGTAACCAAATAAAAGATGTAAGTCCTCTGTCTGGACTTACCAATCTGACTGTGCTTAACCTCAGCGATAACCAAATAACAGATATCAGTCCTCTGTCTGGGCTTACCAATCTGGATGTACTTAACCTCAACAATAACCAAATAACAGATATCAGTCCTCTTTCTGGACTTACCAATCTGACTGGGCTTTACCTCAACTCTAATCAAATACCAGATATCAGTCCTCTTTCTTGACTTACCACTCTGACTGCGCCTGACCTCAACAATAACAAAATAACAGATATCAGTCCTCTGTCTGGACTTACCAATCTGTCTGGGCTTTACCTCAACAATAACAAAATAACAGATATCAGTCCTCTGTCTGGACTTACCAATCTGTCTGGGCTTTACCTCAACTCTAATCAAATAACAGATATCAGTCCTCTGTTGGAACTTACCAATCTGGGTTATCTTGTCCTTGGCAATAACAAAATAACAGATATCAGTCCTCTGTCTGGACTTACCAATCTGACTATACTTATCCTTGACAATAACCAAATAACAGATATCAGTCCTCTGTCTGGACTTACCAATCTAGGAGGGCTTATCCTCAACTCTAACCAAATAACAGATATCAGTCCTCTGTCTGGACTTACCAATCTAGGAGGGCTTCACCTCAACTCTAACCAAATAACAGATATCAGTCCTCTGTCTGGACTTACCAATCTGAGGAGGCTTCACCTTAAAGACAATCCTATACCACAGCCAATCTGTCCAATCAGTCCCACAGGTTTTTGCGAGTTATGACCATAACATTTCATTTCCTATTACGATAAAGTTTATTTAGCACGGATGGGTAGTCCAGTATAAGGTGACTTTGACGTCGGGACATTAGCCGGAACCCAAGCACTGGTTGTGCAATTAGGCGGTGAAGTCAATCCAATTAATCTTATTTCAACCGTTGAAAAGCCGTCCACAATAACGTAAAAAGTCTGTTTCTTTATTTATTCTTGAATAAAATTATCAATTGTTTGTTTGACTAAGAGCGCTTTATTTTCGTTAAAAGTCGCCATTAGCAGACACCTTTCTCCGGAATACAACACTAAAAATACTGTATGAGTATTAGGTTCATCTATATCACTAGATTCGTATTTATTTTGTTCAATATTATTAATTTTACTAAGTTCGTACTGTTTGACTTTATTGCCATGCTTATCAATAAAACTATTAGTTATTTTGTTCAAGGTAAAGCTTCTACTTTTAGCGTCATAAATCATAGATCTAGTAATAGAAATTAATCTGGAAATCCACATATATGTGAACAGTAAAATAAAAATGTACGCCCCTATGAACTGTTGTTCTTCTTCCCAGTTAATGCGTTTAAGGATTAAAGAGGATTCATTAGAATTAATAAAACTGTTAATTCCTGAGGCAAGTGTGGCTACAGCCTCATGGTTACTAGATTCATATATAATATTAGAATTTAAAATATTAGCACGCCCATCAACAATCACTAAAGCTACCGAGTGGTCAGTAATTAACTTAGCCTCTTTAGTCAATCCCGTTTTAATAATGGGTTCTTTAATAAGACCAAAAAGTTCATCATGAGTGTACTCGCATTCAACCAAGGTAGCTTCAACCCGATTGCAAGAAAGAGTAAAGATGCTAAAGGGAGATAAAAGAAGACCCACCAGAGCGAACGCTACAGCCCAAAATGGTGAGAGCAAGAAAAAAGCAAATACTTTGTGTAGCCAGGTAGCTTTTTCTCTTTGAATAACTAATTCATTGGTAGTTTGCTTGCTAACATACATGGTTGTATTTTGGGTATGGTTGTTTAGAATTTAAAGACCACTACATCTGTTGTACTCTATACCTTGAAACATTTCCGGAAAGAAATCAAAATCTTCCCCAATGCTTGTAACTTTTGACCTAAGGTAATTTAGGCAATCTTGATTAAACTATTTTTGCTTCAAAAAAAGAACCAGAGGTTGGATAAATCATTCTCTGAGGCACTGTCTATGTCTGAGGTATTGTCTCTGAAATTGGACTCCGTATTCATTACGTCAGTGGATATCCCACTTTGATTACCTAAGATAGGGACTTCCCCGGCGGTTTGAATGGGCAAATCCAACCAATCACTCAACTCAACGGCTAGCCAGTCTAGCTCCACTGGAGTCAATTGGCGTATTCCCCCAATAAACGAGTCTTTTTCTAGTGCATAACATTGATTCCCTACCCAGATATTCAGTCCACTATACAGAAGTTTTGGCTTACTGGTCTTTTGCATGGTGTCGAAGAATTCTTTGTAGGTGACGCGCTCAAGTTTGATGATATCTTGGGTTGGTGATGAATATCTTTTTTTAATACCTAACCAGTTAATAGTTAAGTAAATCTCTCTTTGATCAATGGACAACCGAATCTCTTCAAATATTTTGCCAATAATTTTTATCCATATTGACGAAACTATCCACAGCGTCAATGGTGCAACCAATAATAAAGTTTCAAGTTTCCAAAAGCCTAACAGTAAGAGAAGACACCAGAAGCTCGTTTGCTTCAACCCAGAAAAAATAACTTGGAGTTTCTGTTTAAGGGGAAGCGGAGGAATAACAATTTGCAGTTGGTCATCCGTTTTAGTTAGAGCAACTCGGCTACCCCTAGGTTTTACGTGAACCTTTGCTAAGGACTGTAGTGTCAGTTGCTCCTTTTGTAAAGCATCCAAGGCTGACCGAGCATTCTTGAATCGCTGACTAAGATCGGGTTGAATTAGTAATTTAAGCCAGGTTTGGAACGGCTTACTGGCGAGTCGTTCCGCCTCAAACCGAATACAACCGTTGCGGCTGGGTAAATCAGCGGGATGGGTTCTAGTTAGCAAGTCAATTAATGTAGCACCTAAGCTATACAAATCTGAGGCAGGAATTGTCTTGCCACCAAACTGCTCAGGTGGCATATAACCATAGGTACCGACGACTGTAATCGTGCCACCATCTGCTACCGTTTGCACTGAGCCAAAATCAACGAGATAGACTTGACCAAGACTATTCCCACTGCGATCGCCCAACAGAATATTGCTTGGCTTAATATCCCGATGAATGACAGTAGGTGGGTGCTGGTTTATCGGCTGGTATGATGTACTCATATTGAAGCGAACAAGCGTTAACTTGGCGTGGCACTTCAGTTTAACCACCACCACCGCCGCCACCGCCGCCGCCACCACCACCGCCACCACCACCGCCACCGCCGCCACCGCCACCACCGCCGCCACCGCCACCATCACCGCCATCCCCACCACCCCAAGAGATAGCCTTTTTAGATGTGCGATGATAAAAACAGTTTGGACAATAGTAATAGTAAGTCACTCGCCCTCTACCCTTGAAATAGGACAAATAGGACAAATAGGACGTTGACCGAGTTTTGATCATCGTCAGCTTTCTACAACGCGGACATAGGCGGGCAAAAACTTTTCTGATAGCTATACCAATGACTGGCAAACTCCAAAGCATATAGACGAAAAATTCTTGAATATCAAACCTAAATTGCTGCCATTGAGGTTGAGGAAGATTCAAAACCGATGAGGGAAAAATGATTTGTACTTCGAGTTCATCCCCAGGTGGCAATGCTTGACTGGCGACAAATTCAAAGGTTTTACCATCAAGAGTGCGACGAGTAGCGGGAATTCCATAGGATGTGTAGCTTTTGACTTGACCTGAGAGGACTTCGGGTAAGTGAACAGTAACCGTACCCGATAGAACAGGTACTTGGCGCTCCGCAAAAATGGCTTTCCAGTAAACCTGGCTTTTGTCACCATTGACTTGTATCCCACCGATAACCCGATACTTGAGTACAAAAACATGAGATTCAGGTGGGTTGAGAGGATGTTGCCAG